>JALXCX010000030.1 GCA_026990725.1 Desulfobulbaceae bacterium | reverse complement strand
AACAGGTATGAAAGTTTCAGCGGCCCCCGGTTTGTCTGCAGCGTATCCGGGAAACGATACAACTCATCACTTTCAGGCAGCATCTTACAGATGTCATCTTCGTTCATCCAAAGAAACTTGTCTGATTCCTTCTTTTTTAAAAATCTGTTTAAGGTGAATCTGTCATGAACACGACCAAGGAGTGTATCGTAAAAAGAAAAAAGGACTTGTTCGTCCATGACAATGCCACGTTTTCGCATTTTATCTTCCATGGACGCAAACTGTTTCGCCATTGCGAGATTATGCTTGAGAAAGGGGTAGTTTCCAGAAATGCTGCCCTTGATAAGTGCTTCATGAATAAAAATCTCACGGGCTTCAAGAGCTGTTTGTTTGTTGATTCTGCCGTAATTGATCCGGCGTCCTGATGTCAACACCAGGCCAAACAGGCTGACCTTTTCAAGAGCAATTACCTGGCCTGATTTTTTGTGCCATCTGGGATCTGACCAGGATTTTTTGCAGAGATCGCCTCCAAGTTTCTCCAGCCAGTCAACATTAATATTAGCCACAACACGGGCAAATAGCTGGGATGTCTGCACAAAGTCTGTGGTGACAATCCATTGGCCCCCTGTATTATACAGTGATGATCCAGGAAATATAACAGCTTCACGGTTTGAACTTATTTGATAGACATTCTTTTTTTTGCGCATGCCGATGTTTCGCAGAAAACCGGCCGTCAATGCCTGGTGGACGGCGTCTGCAGGGGCGGGTTCATCGTTTAAAGAATACTCTTTATGCTGTTTTATAATTCGCAGTATTTGGTCATGAATGTCAAACCACTCTCTCATTCTTTGCCATGAGCAAAAATTTTGTTTGCAGAATTTTCGTAATCCTTTTGCCTGTTGCCTGCCCTGCATGGCATTTTTGCAGCTATCCCATAACTTGACAAAACCCAGGACATCAGATCCTGGATGATTAAATTCCTGGTGTGCCTGTTTGGCCTGAGCAATTTTTTCAGCAGGCCTGATTCGGGGGTCCTGAATGG
Organism: Desulfobulbaceae bacterium; assembly: GCA_026990725.1. GTDB lineage: Bacteria > Desulfobacterota > Desulfobulbia > Desulfobulbales > Desulfobulbaceae > Desulfobulbus_C. The sequence goes on along the minus strand of JALXCX010000030.1, from coordinate 7,818 downwards.
AGAGTATGGAGGCAATAATAATGATCTCCCGTAAGGCTCCGAGCTCTGCACCGGCAATGATCATTCTTGATAATCGGGGATCAAGAGGGAGCCCTGCCATGATCTTTCCTCTTTTTGTGAGATGATTGTCTGCAGAAATCGCACCCAGTTCTCTTAAAATCCGGTAGCCGTCATTAATAGCGCGTGGGGCAGGTGGTTCGAGAAAGGGGAATTTACGTGGATCGCCCAGTCCCAGGGAGATCATCTGCAGGATAACTTCAGCCAGATTCGAACGAAGCAGCTCCGGGAGTGTAAATTCTCTGCGATTTTGATAATCTTCTTCACTGTAAAGTCGGACACAGATTCCGGGGCCGGTTCTGCCGCATCTTCCAGCACGCTGATCACAACTTGCCCGGGAAATTCGTTGGACCGGAAGACTGGTTGTGCCGGCCCGGACATTGTATTGGGCTATCCTTGCAACCCCTGTATCAACCACAGCCTGTATGCCCGGGACAGTGATTGAAGTTTCTGCAACATTTGTGGAAACAATGATTTTTCGCAGGGATGAGGGGTGAAATATTTTTCGCTGATCAGCCCCCTGCAGACGGCCAAAAAGAGGTAACACTAAAGCCGGATGAGTGAGTTTTTTTCGGAGAAGAGCGACCGTATCATTAATGTCTCTTTCTGTTGGCATGAAAACAAGGATATCACCACCCCCAGGAGTCTCGGCAAGCGTTATCACCTCACGGACCGCCTGCTCTACCATATTCAGCTCATCATCTGTTGCAGTCTCAGCCGGGCTGTATTGATAGGTTACAGGATATGTCCGTCCTGAAACCTCAAGAATGGGGGCGTTTGAAAAATGGCTGGAAAATTTTTCCGTATCCATGGTCGCCGACGAGATGATCAGCTTGAGGTCTTTTCGAACTGGCAGGAGTTGATGAAGATAGCCCAGTAAAAAATCTATGTTCAGGCTTCGCTCATGGGCTTCATCGATGATAATTGTGTCATACTGGCTTAATGTCCGGTTGCTGCGTGTTTCTGCAAGCAGTACGCCATCGGTCATGAATTTGATCCGGGTCCTTTGGCTTGTCAGGTCATGAAACCTGATTTTATAGCCGACAAGTTCGGGTCTGCCGATTTCTTCCTGTACTCTCTCTGCCACTGAGACGGCGGCAATGCGGCGGGGCTGGGTGCAGCCTATTAATCCGTTGTCGCCCCTGCCTGCCATGAGGCACATTTTGGGTAGCTGGGTCGTTTTTCCTGATCCTGTATCACCGGCAACAACGACAACCTGATGGGAACGGATTGCTGAGATAATATCGTCTTTACTGTCCGATATTGGGAGAATTTCAGGAAAATGAAGGTTCATAAGAGAAAAAAACTTTAGACAGCTTTAAGGTGAAAGAGTAATATAATAAATGTGCGTATACGATTTTCAGCCGATTGTTGCCTGCTCTTTAAATAGAACGGTATGGCTGGAGCAGCATTTTTTATAAGAGCAACAATAAATCACAAAAAAACTCAGTATAACAAAGTGAGATTGAAATTTTCAGCTTCATAACGAGGGGATCATTTATGTTTCCCCTGACATCTATTGAGCTGTTTCCGAAGACAGAAACTATCTGTAAATAACAGATACAAGTTCACGGATCATCTCTTATACAAAAAATCAATCATGAAAACATCCCTAAAATTTCCGGAGAGAAAAGGATGAAAACTATCCATAAAGCTGTTATTCCAGTGGCTGGCATGGGCACCAGATTTCTCCCGGCCACCAAGTCGATTCCCAAGGAAATGTTAACCATTGTTGACCGTCCTACAATTCAATACATTGTTGAAGAGGTGGTGGCTTCTGGAATTGATGAGGTGATTTTGATTACTTCTGAGGGGAAATCTGCCATTGAAAATCATTTTGATTACGATTTTCGTCTTGATACATTGCTTAAGCAGAAAAGAAAAAGGGCTTTACGTGACGAGTTGAACAAGATTTCCAGTTTGATTGATATCGTTTCAGTGCGCCAGAAAGAACCCCTGGGACTTGGGCATGCTATCTGGATGGCCCGTAATGTCATTGGGAATGAGCCGTTTCTTGTTTTACTCGGTGATGATCTTGTTCGGAGCGAAAAACCGTGTTGCCGACAGATGATTGATTTGTTTAATGAAGTCAAGGAATCCATTGTCGCTATCCAGCGGGTACCAAAAAAACAGACATTTCAATATGGGATAGTTGAGGCCACAAAAACAAAGCATGACCGGGCCTTTAAGGTCAAGCGGATGGTGGAAAAACCAGCCCCGGGTACCTCGAATTCTGATATGGCAATTATAGGCCGCTACCTGCTCATGCCTGAAATTTTTGATTTTCTTGGCAAAACCACCCCTGGTCACGGAGGAGAAATTCAGCTCACCGACGCCCTGCAGGCCCTTTCCAACAAGCGGGGAATGTATGCCTATGAGTTTGAAGGACGTCGTTACGATGCCGGTGACAAACTCGGGTATTTAAAAGCCATAGTCGATTTTGCCCTGGAACATCCTACACTGGGAGATCCGTTCAAAAAACATCTGCATTCCATCTGCAGCGTCAAAAAATGTTGTTGAAATATTCTCCTGAACACTTCCTCTATGCTCTTATATGAAGTTGCGGTCGCAGCTCCACTCCGCAACTGCCTGACGTATGGCCACCCGGAAGGGCAGAGTGACCCCCTGACGACTGGCATCAGGGTCCTGGTGCCTCTGGGGAATCGGTTGGTGACTGGCTACATTCTGGGACTGGCCGACACTGACCAGCAGGAAGGAAAGTTTAAGATAAAACAAATCGTGGATGTTCTTGATCTTGAGCCTGTTTTTCCTGCCAGCTTAATTCCTTTTTTCCGCTGGATTGCCCGTTATTATCATTATCCTCCAGGTGAAGTAATCCGGACTGCTTTGCCCGGCAGCCTGATTGTCAGGTCTGGCCGGAAAATTATTCTTCATGATGCCGGCCGGGAGAAAATTGGAGAGAAGCTGGCAACAAGTAAAAACCCAAAGGCCTGGATGCAGCGCCTGCTTGATAAAGGCGAGTTGCTCCCCGGAACTGTTGCTACTCTCTGGCGGAAACCAGTCCAGCAGAGGCAGTTAAAAGAATGGGAAAAATTGGGTTGGTTAAAAATCTGCGAGGTCATTGTTGAAGCCGGAGTGAAGGCAAAAACAATAACCATGGTTCGGCTTGGCACGGCTTTGTTGCCGTTGTTGCATCCGGAAGGGGGTGAGGGGGCTTCAGCGGAATTGCCGGCAGACCTGAAAAAAACAGAACAAAAAACGCTGGATTTGTTTTTTTCCAGGAGCAAGGGACGACATGTTCTCCCCCGGCCCGAGCTGACCAGAGAGTATTCCGGCGCAGGAAAAGCATTACATAGTCTGGCTGCAAGAGGCCTGGTAAGTCTTGAAAATCAGCGTTGTTACCGGGATCCTTTTGGCTGTATTCCTCCTTTTTTCCCCGAACCTGAGAAGTTGACTGAGGACCAGGAAAAGGTCCTTAACGATCTTGTTCAGGCCGTGGCTGACCAGACTTTTGCACCATTTCTGCTCTTTGGTGTCACGGGGTGTGGTAAAACAGAAGTCTATCTGCAGGCGGCAAAAGAATGCCTGGCACAGGGGAAAACTGTTCTTGTGCTGGTGCCGGAAATTGCTTTGTCTTCCCAGATAGAAGCACATTTTTATTCGCGATTTGGAGACATGCTGGCTGTTCTACACAGTGGTCTTTCTCCTGGAGAGCGGTTTGACCAGTGGCAGCGGATACTGCAGAAAAAAGCATCTATTGTTATTGGCGCACGCTCTGCTGTGTTTGCGCCTCTTGCTGAGCTGGGCCTGATTATTGTTGATGAGGAACACGAACCAGCGTATAAACAAGACGATGGGTTGAGATACAACGGGCGTGATATTGCCGTTTTAAGGGCAAAGTTTGCTGATTGCCCTGTGATCCTTGGGTCGGCTACTCCTTCTGTCATCAGTTTTAACCATGCGGTAACAGGCAAGTATAAGTTGCTCGCTATGCACAGCCGTGTTCAGGATCAGGCAATGCCTGAAGTGAGTATTGTTGATCTGAGCGCTGAGAAAAGGTCACGGCCCGATCTGTTTTTTTCAGATCAGCTCACGCAGGCTCTGCATGAGAATATGGAAAAGAGGATGCAGAGTCTGCTCTTTGTCAACCGGAGAGGGTTTGCCTCTTTTATGCTCTGCCGTGATTGCGGTCACATTATTGAATGTCGTCATTGCAAGGTTTCTCTGACGCATCACAGGGATAAAAATTTACTGATCTGTCATTACTGCGGTTATTCACTGCCGGCAAAAATTATCTGTCCTCAATGTCAATCGGCCTCTGTTGCCGGCCTTGGCGTTGGTTCGGAGCGAATTGAGGCCGAAGTAAAACAGTTGATCCCCCATGCAAGAGTGGCCAGGCTGGATAGTGATACCACCGCCGACCGAAAGCATTATATGGCTCTGTTGCAGCAGGTTCGTCATCATGATGTGGATATTCTTGTGGGTACACAAATGATTGCCAAAGGGCTGCATTTTCCGAAAATGACTCTGGTCGGAGTTATCTGGGCAGACAGTGGTCTGGGGATTCCAGATTATAAAGCCTCTGAAAGGGTTTTTCAGCTGCTGGCCCAGGTGACTGGCCGGGCAGGACGTGGAGAGCATAAGGGCCGGGTGATTATTCAGACGCATCAGCCAGACCATTACGCTATTGAATTTGCCCGGAAGCACGATTATACAGGTCTTTATGAGAAGGAAATTGTACAGCGCCAGCCTTTGGGGTATCCACCTTTTTCCCGTCTGGTCAATGTGAAATTCAGTGGCGAAATTGAGCAGGATGTAGCCGGGTCGGCACAAAGTGTTGCCGCTTTTCTGCGTTCTTCTTCAGCAGAAAAAAGAATCGAAATTCTTGGCCCTGTACCGGCACCCCTTGCCAGGATAAAAAATAGATTCCGCTGGCAGCTGTTACTCAAAACGGCCGATTTTCAGGCCTTGCATGCCAGCTGTGAGCAGCTACTTGATCAGAAGCAATCATTATGTCATTCCGGGGTCCGCATGGCCCTTGATGTTGATCCGGAAAATATGATGTGAATTTTTACGGTTTTTCGAGCAATCACAACATCAGTGATGGTGAGAGGCCGATTATTTTTCCGGTATCATATAGACGTCAAAACGAATGGTTTTGCCGGTCAGCGTGTGTGAGGGGGAAGGCCCGGTCAGGGGCGGGGATTTTATCGGCCGCTTGACCACAACTCGTTTTTTGGTTGCTGCCAGGGCCGCGGCAAGCAGTAGTTGAGGTTGTTTATCTTCAACTGCCAAAAGTTGAAGCATTTGAGATTCTTTTTTGACCAGGGCGCTCTTTTGTCGCTTGGGAAACATGGGGTCAAGATACACGACCTCGGTTGTTTCGTTGGACTCATGCATTGTCTGCAATCTGATCAAAGAATCCATACAGGTCAGCTTGATTCTGCGGGCAATTTCTGTAGTTTCAGGTTCCAGGAATGCCCGCTCAAGACCGTCAGCCAGTAGAGCGGCCACAACAGGTACCCGTTCAAATATTTCCACCTGGCAGCCTGCCGCAGCCAGAAGAAAGCTGTCGCGGCCAAGTCCTCCTGTCGCGTCGATGATTGATGGCGGTCTTTTTTCTCTAAAGCCAACGGCCCGGACCAGCATTTCACGTTTCTGCTGCCGTCGGCGATGGACGGCCTCTCCTGTTGTAAAGTCGACCCGTACAACTGTTTTTTTTCCGTTTGTCTCTGTGGCAACAAGAGCCAGACCCTTGCTGCCAGGTTTGAGCAAGAGAGGAAATTCCTGTCCGGGACGGCAGATGGGTAAATCCAGCCTCTCTGCCAGTTGTTCAGCCCTTGAAATAAAGTTCTTGTTCTGCGGCGCAACGGCAATTTTTGGCTGCGTCATCAGGGGGTACTCTGCAAACGAAAAGGGTACAGAAATCTGTTTGTTGATTGATATTTCATGGCACGCAATGTATCATGATTTGATCAATAAATGCAAAGTAACCAGCAGGGCTGGACCAAATTTTGGGTCACAGCCACAACGGACAATGAAAGTGATGCAATAGCTGGAGTTTTGAACTCCACTATCATAGAAAGGATCTTTTATGAGTGAGTCTGATGCCAAGGTCGTGGCTGTTATTCCTGCCCGATACCATTCCAATCGTTTTGAAGGAAAACCCCTGGCTCTTATAAATGGTAAACCTATGATTCAGCATGTTGTTGAGCGTGCCGCAAAGGTTGAACTGCTTTCCCGGGTCGTCGTGGCAACCGATGATGAACGAATTGCCAGTAAAGTCAGTGAATTTGGCGGTGAATTTGTCATGACCCGTCCTGATCATGTTTCTGGTACGGATCGTCTGGCCGAGGCTGCTGATCTGCTTGATATTGAAGAACATGATGTCGTGGTCAATATTCAGGGGGACCAGCCGTTGTTTCCGGAAGAAGTGGTGGAGCAGGTGGCTGCGCCACTGTTAAGCGATCCCGCCCTGCCCATGTCAACGCTTATTTATAAAATTATCCGCCCTGAAGAGATTAATGATCCAAACCATGTGAAAACAGTATTTGACTGCAATAATAATGCGTTGTATTTTTCCCGTTCCTCTATTCCCTTTCAGCGTAATCCGGAAGAAGGTATTCAACCAACGTATTATAAACATTTGGGTTTCTATGCGTATCGTAAAGGGTTTTTGCTAACCTTTGTTGCCCTGCCGGAAGGAGAGTGGGAACGTTTTGAGAAACTTGAACAGCTCAGGGCCCTTGAATATGGCTACACTATTCGGGTGGTTTTGACTGAACATGACTCCATTGAAGTAGATACACCGCAGGATGCCCGCCGTGTTGAAGAGATAATACTGCAGAGAAAAAGGAAATAACTGCGGATTTGGTTTTGCAGACTATTTAGAATTGTTCACCTGACGAGTAACCTGCTTATTTCAGGCAGGAAGACTTATTTCATATAACCTGAAGAGGACAAGAGCGATGAAGAAGAAAATTACAATCATTGGTGCCGGTAATGTTGGTGCCACCGCGGCGCACTGGGCACTGGTTCGCAAACTTGGCAATGTCGTCCTGCTTGATGTTATGGAGGGTATTCCACAGGGCAAGGCCCTTGATCTCTGGCAGTCAGGACCTCTGGATGCCTTTCCCGGAACAATCACCGGGTCAAATGATTATGCGGATTCTGCAGATTCTGATGTTGTTATAATCTCTGCCGGTCTTGCCCGTAAACCAGGTATGTCCCGTGACGACTTGCTGGCAAAGAATGTGGCCATTGTTAAGTCCTGTGCGGAAGAGGCGGTGAAGCATTCCCCGGGCTGTTTCATGATTGTAGTGACCAATCCTATTGATGCCATGGTACATACGGCCTTTAAGGCAACAGGGCTTGATAAAAGCAGAATAATTGGCATGGCCGGAGTGCTTGATTCTGCCCGTTATCGAACCTTTATTGCTGATGCTGTCGGGGTTGCCCCTGCTGATGTTAATGCTCTTGTCATGGGGATTCATGGCGATCTTATGCTGCCCATGGTTCGTTTGGCCAATGTTGGCGGTGTGCCCATAACAGATCTTCTTTCTGAGAAAAAGATTGCAGAAATCGTTCACCGGACCCAAACCGGGGGAATTGAAATAGTTAACCACCTGAAAACCGGCAGTGCTTTTTATACTCCTGGCCTGGCCGCTGTTGAAATGGCTGAAGCTGTTCTTACCGACAGCAGGCGGGTCATGCCCTGTGCGGCCTATCTGGAAGGGGAATTCGGCATTTCGGGATTTTTTCTGGGCGTACCTGTTGTGCTTGGCGAAAACGGTGTGGAGC
>JALXCX010000029.1 GCA_026990725.1 Desulfobulbaceae bacterium | reverse complement strand
CCATAATCTGTGAAACTCTGCTGGTTACGATCCGTGATATCAGCAATTTTTAAAAAAGGTCCGTCTTGCGTTGTACTGCGGTACAGGGAATACCCTGTAACGTGCGGGTCTTGCGAAGGGGGCCATAAGAGCTGGATATGACGCAGATTATTTCCCGATACCTGGAGCGAGGGCAGGGGCGCGGGAGCGCCTGATGTTGTGAGCATAAATGGGTGCCTGGGAATATTGGCAAGCCCCTTCCTGGTCAGGCCGATAACTGTGCAAAAATAGCGTCGTCCATCCTTAAGGCCTGTTCCTTCAAGAACAATGGATGAGCGGGAATTTTTAACAGGAGCCGCATGGGGGATAAAAACTCCGCGTTCATTGTCGGAAGTCAGTAACTGGTAGGCTTCGTAGAGGTATTGCGGATCCGGCTGAAGAATAACCCTGATTTTTCGCAGGTCTCCCTTTGAAGAAATGACCAGCGGAGCAGGGAGCAGGGGCGAAAAAATATCCCCTTCCTGCACCATCTTTCTGAGAAGAATCTGCAGGCTTTTCCCCATAATGCTTTTGGCCTGCGTCATGGTGAGCTGCCGGATAAGCCAGGGGCCGGTACTTTTGATATGTAGGGTCCAGGCAGTTTTTCCGGTCTGGGTGTCTGTCATCCTGATTTTCATAACCAGGGAGGAGACAGGGCCTCCGGTTTGCAGAGATCGAGTCTGTTTTATGTGAATGTCAGCAGAAATAACTCCCCGGGCCTTTAATGCCCTGCCAAAAGTGACTGCCATTTCCTGGAGGGTGGTGTCACTGACATTACGGGAGTGCTGCCAGCCTGTTACGGTATCCAGCGGGAGAAGATCATATTTTTTTGTCTTGCTGAGAGCTGTAAAAAAAGAAGAGGTGAGAGTGTCGGTCAGCTGGGGATCATCGACCAAAAACGGAAGCAGGGCGACTTTGTCAAATAAAACAGCTCTCAGGTTTGGAGCCAGTACAGCGGTTGCCCGTGTAGAAAAACCTGTCTCGTCTGTCCCGGCAGACGCATATGTGCTGCCAGGGAAAATGCAGAGTACAAGAAGACATAGAATCAGAACCTTCCTGAACCATTGTCGTTGTTTTATCAAGGTTAAATACATGAACCCGGTGTAAAGGTAACTATTCTCCGGCTGTAAACCGCCTCTTTTGTAATTTAGCAGATCAGGGCATTTTTTCAAAGATCAATCGATTAAAAGGTTGATTCAGAAGAGATCTCAGTCACGCTGTTCAGTGTACTTTTCTGCTTAACAGTCGTACCTCATGGAGAGTCTCGGCCAAATCAAAGCTGAGTATTTTTCTTTCTTCCATGACCATGGTTCCGTTGATAAATACGGTTTGCACATCTGCTCCATCTGCTGCATAGACAAGAAGATCCGTGCCATGCATTGGCTGCAGATGCGGAGAATTGCAGTCTATTAAAATGAAGTCGGCTTTCATGCCTTTGGCAAGAGATCCGTTCTGCCGGCCCGCACCCAATACAGCCGCGCCTCCAGCGGTGGCCATCTGCCAAACACGTTCTGCCGGGACTGCCACGGGATCGAGTGTTCTGATCTTTTGTAATTTTGTACAGATATCCATTTCCCGGAAAAGATCAAGGCCGTTATTGCTTGCCGCACCATCAGTACCCAGGCCAACTTCAATATTTTTCTCCAGCATGGTCGCAAGAGGGGCAATGCCGGAGGCCAGTTTCATGTGACTTTGCGGACATATGGAGATTTTACTCTGGTGTTGTGCCAACAGATCCAGGTCTTCCTCATCTGTCCAGACGCAGTGAACGCAAACAGTATCTGCATCTAAAATATCAAGAGCGGCCAGATGCTGCACTGGCGATTTTCCAAGAGGCTTCTCTATCAGGATGTGCTCATGGGGGCTTTCTGCCACATGGATGAAGAATAGAACTCCTGCTTTGCGGGCCGCCTCTTTAGCAGCCTGGAGTGTGGCGTTGCTGCATGTGTAGGGAGAATGAGCAAAGATTGCCGGTGAGATGTGCGGGTTTTTTCCCTGCCAGTGAGCAATGAATTCTTCGGCTGCGACAATATTTTTTAAAGGATCAGGAACCCCGGGCGCGGGGAAATCGATGACAGCCTGGGCCGCAACTGCCCGCAGCCCGGCATCAGTAAAGGCGCGGGCTGCCTCATGCTCAAAAAAATATCCGTCTGCTACAAAGGTGGTGCCAGATAGTATCATCTCGGCAGCAGCAAGTTTTGAGCACCAGTAGACCATGTCAGGGCTTACGTTTGCGGCCTCGGCAGGAAAAATATGTCTGTTGAGCCACTCGCCAAGTTCAAGATCATCGGCAAGGCCCCGGAACAGCGTCATTGCGCTATGGCAATGGGTGTTAACGAGGCCGGGTAAAGCCAGCAGATTGTGGGCGTTGATGACTGTATCAGCTGTAATATCTTGAGCGGCATCTGCGGGACCTACATACTCAAGAAGGTCTCCTGTGATGGCAAGACAGCAGCCTTCGGAAATGGGCGCCTCGTCACCTGCCTTTCCGGGCAGGCAAATATCAGTAATCAGAATATCGGTATGCATGACAATGGATGCGGGGAAAATTGATGAGTGTAACGCAACAAAATCTGGCCAAACAGGTAAAGACAAACTATACTCCCTTTGGCGGACAAGGCAAGGAACTCTCC
>JALXCX010000028.1 GCA_026990725.1 Desulfobulbaceae bacterium | reverse complement strand
AACAGGTTGCCCTTAAGCTCCAGGAACTGGTTCATCCTTATCTGGCTCTTTTGCTTCAGTCTTCGTTGACGGAAAAACAGCGAGAGATTGTACAGATAATCGCAACTCATGTTGATTCTATAACCCAGCAGTTTTCTCCTGGGGCAAGGGAGATCATGCTGAAACTCTCGCCCAGGGAAAGTGTGATTATTGATCTTGTCAGACAAGGGAAAACCAGTAAGGAAATAGCTGAAATGCTCCGCATTGGGGTGCGTACTGTTGAAACATATCGGAATAATCTTCGCAAAAAACTTGGTATTAACAAGAAAAAAATCAGCCTGAGGACCTATCTTATTACAAATTTTACGTCGCAAATGTGAGGCTTGTCGTCTTAGAAAAATACAGTAAAATGGTACGTATTTTCACTGTAAATTTCATGTATTGACGAGAGCCTCTTTTTGTAGGATATTTTGCAGTATGTGATAATTATATAGGTGGTTATGGGGTGCTGTTTTGGCCCCTTGCCTTGGATTGAATTGTCTGGGGAGTGGAGAGATGGGAGTAAAAAAGAATAAAAAAGCCAGTAGTGGAGCAACGGAAGAGAAAAAAAAAGTAGCCAAAACTGTTAAAAAACAGGAACCGGACAAGGATAAGCTGAAAGTGAAGAATTCAGCAAAGGGAGGAAAGAAGGTAGCAAACAGTAAGAAAAGTAGAAAGCGCGATAAAAAGAAAAAAAATGAAGTCCCTGAAATTGTTAATCCTGAGTCCATTCTCTATAAAAAGAAAAATGTGCAACTGAAAGAGCTATTAAAAGAGTTTACCGATTTAAAAAAGGGAGGCCCGGGACTGAATAAGTTCCAGCGCAAGGCAGTAAAGCGTTACCATCGTGAAGAGGCTCTCAAGCCCTATCAGGCCGAATTGATCCGGATGCAGAAATGTCTGGAAAATAACAAACGCAAGATGATTATTCTCTTTGAAGGACGTGACGCAGCTGGAAAAGGCGGGACAATTCGAAGGGTTACCCGTTACATGAATGAGAAGCATTACCGGGTTGTGGCCATGGCCAAACCCAATGATCAGGAAAAAACTCAATGGTTTTTTCAGAAATATATAGCACATTTCCCCCGTGGCGGTGAGGTCGTTATCTTTGACCGGAGCTGGTATAATCGGGCTGTTGTCGAGCCGGTGTTTGGTTTCTGTACTCCAGAGGAATACAAAAACTTCATGCGGGGTGTGGTCGGCTTTGAAAAAGACCTGGTGCGTCAGGGGACAATTCTGGTCAAACTCTATTTTTCAGTGACCAAGGAAGAGCAGGCAAGAAGATTTGAACGGCGCAAGACAGACCCGCTCCGTCAGTGGAAACTGTCGGAAATTGATGTTCAGGCACAGGACCGCTGGGATGATTTCACCAACCAGAAGTATGAAATGCTCAAGAAAACCCACACAAACATTTCGCCCTGGACAATTATTCGCTCAAATAACAAGCATGAAGCGCGACTCAATGCCATGAAGGTTATTCTCAATGCTGTCCCCTATGAGCGTGGCAACACGGAATTAAATTTTGTCCCGGATTCCAAAGTAGTTATTTCCGGATCAAGGGAAAAAGAAATGATGGATGCCCAACGAATCAAGCTGGGCAGTTTTGTAGGATAGAGTTATCGGTCAGCAATAAATTCTCTCGCAGAACAGGTCGTGTCAGCCTGCAAAGTTTAAACAGCCACCCACCAGGCGGGTGGCTGTTTAAACTTGTTGGGTGCAGTTATCCGGGGCCTGGACGGGAAGGCATTATCTGTCGTATTTTGCCGTCAGGACAGCTTTCCCCAGTTGATGTTGCTGCAGAAAGAATCCTACCATTGCAGCGGTTGCTTCAGTATCAAGAGGAAGGGTCTCGATATCCAGAGCCCACAGGGTAAAGACATACCGGTGAGCGCCGTCTTTTTTGGGCGGACAAGCCCCGCCATATCCAGTTGTCCCAAAATCCGTTCGGCTCTGGACGGCCCCCTTGGGCATGATTTTTTTGCTGGTATTGCCACTGTCAAGAGCAAGCGAGTGAACAGATGCGGGAATGTTAAACACCACCCAATGCCACCAGCCGCTTCCTGTTGGCGCGTCCGGGTCATACATGGTCAGGGCAAAGCTTTTGGTGCTTCCCGGCTCACCAGACCAGTTGAGCTCTGGTGAGATGTTTTTTCCGGAACAGCCAAAGCCATTAAAAACCTGCTCCTGACTGATCATACTTCCCTCTGAGAGTTGGGGACTGGTCAGGACAAAACTTCCTGCCTGACAGTGGTGCGCCATAAAAAAGATCGCCAGTGCCATGGTTGACATCAAAAATTTGTTCATGTTTTCCTCCTGGTGGTTGGTGTGCAAGTAGCTTAATTACGTCTATATACCACATGTAATGGTAATTTTGGCCCGGGCAAGCTGATGCTGGCGGATAAAAAGTCGTGCTATTGCCGGTGAAACATGGGCATCAAGTGGCAGCACGGGAACATTTAACGCCCATACATTGATTACAATGTGATGTTTTCCGGCATCAGGTGCCAGGCAGATTGCTGTATATCCTGACCTGTTATAATCATTTCGGCTCTGGATACTGCCTTCCGGAAGCTGAGTGTTTTTGCCGACACCTCCTCCTTTTTCCAGATGATGGGTGGTGGAGTCAATATTAAC
>JALXCX010000027.1:8502-29505 GCA_026990725.1 Desulfobulbaceae bacterium | reverse complement strand
CTAGACGAGAAGAAGATTCGCCAATATGTCCGATGGCAACAAGTCAAAGACCAGCGGATGGAACAGATGAAACTTTGGAAGTAATTACCCTTTTAGGGTCACCTTTTATTCCACCCTTTTTAGGGGTGGTAGTTAAATCATGTTAGTTGCTCGACACGTTTATCTTCTTTTTCCTGATCACGGATATAGCCCGGACCACTTCCTCGTCCGCCCCAACTGTGGGTACAAAATAACCACGAGCCCAAAAACTCATTCCACCATATTTCTTCCGATGACCGAGATAGGTACGTGCTATATGGATCGCACTCTTTCCCTTTATATACCCAATCACTTTCGAAACAGCATATTTTGGGAGAATGGCAATCAGCATGTGCACATGGTCAGGTTGCATCTGACCCTCTAAAATCCGGCTCTTTTTTTGACGAGCAAGATCATGGAAAACTTCTCCGAGCTCCGAGATGCTGGCGAAGATGGCCATATAGCGACTTTCTTCGACATTTAGGTATTCATACTACGTGATACTTGCAATCCCATCGGGAGTGGCTTAAACTTTGTATGTTGTTCATGAAGCCTCCTTCTCGTGACTTTGAGCGGTCCACGAGAAGGGAGGCTTTCTTATTTTGCCGGAAATGTCAAACTGTTGGAGTCCCCCGGCTAAGCCGGGGGGTTACCTAGGAAAAATTATTAAGGCGTAGTTACAAAATGCCGATTTAACTTCAAAGTACACCATTAGAGTGGTAAAATCGTGGGATTCGTATTTATTCAATGAGCTTAACAGGAAGTCCATGAAAACCGATGCAACGATCAGTGGCGTATACGGTGTAGATCGGAAAACAGGGATGTCATTGCCCCTGTATGTTGGCGGAGTGTCTGCAGGGTTTCCCTCTCCGGCAGAAGACTATACAGATCAGAAACTTGACCTGAATGAGCTGCTCATAAAAAATCCGGCAGCCACTTTTTTTGTCCGGGTGGATGGTGATTCCATGATTGGTGCTGGTATTCACCATAATGATATCTTAGTTGTGGATCGCTCCCGGCAGGCTGTGAGTAATGATGTTGTTATAGCGGCTCTTGACGGAGAGTTGACTGTCAAAAGGCTTGTTCAGGAGCATAATTCTGCCCGTCTTCTTGCAGAAAATCCTGCCTATCCTTCCATCGAAATTTCCCGTGAAAACGGCTGCGAGATCTGGGGTGTGGTTACTTCGGTTGTTCACCAGTTTTAATTGGAAGTGTCATGAGTACTGTTTTTGCCCTTGTGGATTGCAATAATTTTTACGTTTCCTGTGAACGGTTGTTCCGGCCCGCACTCAACTTGCGTCCTGTGGTTGTTTTATCCAATAATGATGGGTGTATTATTGCCCGGTCAAACGAGGCAAAGAGTCACGGCCTTGTTATGGGTGCCCCCTATTTTAAACAGAAAGCGCTTCTCCGCCGTCATGGGGTACAGGTTTTTTCCTCCAATTACGCATTGTATGGTGATCTGTCCAACCGGGTCATGGCGACTTTGCAGCAAATGGAGCCTGATGTGGAAATATATTCCATTGATGAGGCTTTTATCCGTTTGCCCACGCAAGGGGACCGCACATTTTTTCAGCAGGGGAGGCGAATCAAAAAAACAGTGGATCAATGCGTGGGAATTCCCGTTTCCGTGGGTATTGGCCAGACTAAAACGCTGGCCAAACTGGCAGCCACTGTTGCCAAGAAGGAAAACTGCCATAAAGGGGTTTTTCATTTTAAGGACGATGGACAGCGGGATGAAGTTTTGGCCGGAGTTCCCGTGCAGAAGGTTTGGGGTATAGGGAGCCGTTCCTGTAAAAAACTGAACCGGCACGGCGTGTATACCGCCCTTGATCTTCAACAAAGTGATAACAGATGGATACGAAAATTTATGGGACTGTCCTGCGCCCGTACAGTCCTTGAGCTGCGCGGCCAGCCTTGTATTTCCCTGGAAGCGACCCCGTCCTCCCGAAAATCTATTGTCAGTTCCAGATCTTTTCGCCAGCCCGTGACAGAACTGGCTGATTTGAAAGAATCTGTGTCTTGCTATATTTCCATTGCCGCAGGAAAACTGCGCAAACAAGGGCTGGTGGCGGCCAATCTGCATGTATTTCTTGCCACCAGCCGCTTCCGTACCGATATCCCGCATTGCTCAGACAGTCGGATGATTGCTTTGTCCCAGCCAACATCCAGTACGCCGCTGCTTATCAAGGCGGGTATACAGGAATTAACCTCGTTATATAAAAAGGGGGTTCCCTACAATAAGGCGGGGATTATGCTCACCGGCCTTAGCAGGGCCAACAGGCAGCAGCGGAATCTTTTTCTTCCTGCAGAAAGCAGGGAGGATAGTCAGTTAATGGCCGCTCTTGACCAGATAAATGAACGTTGGGGGCGGGATACTTTGCGCTACGGATCTTCAGGATTAACAAGAGCATGGAGCATGAAGCAGTCCAGAAAATCTCCGGCCTACACCACCTGCTGGGCCGAATTGCCGGTCGTGCATTAAAAAAGAAAGCATTGGAAAAAAAACGGGAAAAAGACTGAAAAACAGTCTTTGTAAAAGATCAACCAAGCAGCTTTTTACTGTAAGCATCGAGTTGTTTTTTGAGCAATCTGGCGGTGCTGCCCATTATCTCTTGTTCTTCAATGACCAACTGAAAATAATGGGTGGTCAGGCCGGTGAACGAACTGGTTGGATGAAGGGTCAGCCAGTTTTCCGCCTCGTCATCAGCAAAGGCGCGTTCAACAATTTCCACGATAACGGGTTGGTCGTCTTTTTGAGCCCATTCAATGACTTTTTTGAATAAGGGCTCTTCGTTGCTCTTCCGGTACTCAGCCCGTTTGGTCATGTACTCAGCACCTTGCATACCTTGGCTCTCCTTGTCAATTGAAGTCGTTTTTCTTAACGGCTCTTATTATTCTGCAATTGCGTCATATTTGCAAGGGGTTATGTGGTTTTTTCGTAACTGTTCAGCTGCACCCGATAGTGCGGCGATCAGGCCGCCTCACATAGACGGGCTATAGTTCGTTGGCCTGCTTACCGTACTATGGAGCACATCTGAACAGTTACAGGCCACAGGTTAAGCCAATATTGTGCTGATACCTGAATAGTTGTTTTTTCAGAGATCAATACACTCAAGCGCTATTGCTGCGGCACGGTTTGAGCAGCCAGGGGGGCCGAGTTTTTCTGTTACTTCAGCAAGCCCCTGCATAATTGTCTGCCGACAGGTTTGATCGCTGAGCATGGGGTTCAGCGTACTGGCGATATTTTCAGGCGTTACTTCATCCTGGAGAAGTTCTGTTATAATTTTTCTGTCAGCGATGAGATTAACCAGTGAAAAATATTTGATATTTTTGACCAGCATCCTGCCGATCCGGTAGGTCCTTGGTGAGACGCGATATGTGGTTACAGTGGGGATGCCGAGCAGGGCAAGCTCAAGGGTGACGGTACCTGAAGCTGAAACAACAGCGTCACAGGCTGCCATAAGATTGTACCTGTCCGTACTGAAAGAGCGAATATTTATTCTATCACGGTATGTATCCAGTCCGTTTTCAGCCAGTAGGGATTTTGAAATTGTTGATGCCCTGGGCAACAGAAAAAGATACTTTCCCGGCGCATCTTTTGCCATCAGGTGCGCTGCTGCCAGAAAATCCGGGAGCAGGGAGCGAATCTCTTTTGACCGGCTTCCGGGAAGAATACCTATAATTTTTGTTCCAGGAGCAACAGTGATATCATGTGCTTTGAAAAATTCTTCTCTGTTTTGGCTGATTCTTACCGTGTCCACCAGAGGATGACCGACAAAATCAACATCAACACCCCGGGCAGCATAAAAATCTTTTTCAAAGGGAAGAATCACTCCAATCCGCTTTGTTAAACGACCAATTTTTGCTACTCGTCCGCTGCGCCAGGCCCATACCTGGGGGCTTATGTAGTAAAAGACAGGAATGCCCAGCTTTTTGGCCTTTGCTGCCAGCAGGAGATTGAAATCAGGATAGTCAATAAGAATGAGCAGATCTGGTCTGTTTTCTTTCATGTGCCGGATGAGCGCTTTGCGGGCCGAGAGGATATCTCCCAGATGACTGATAACCTCAGTAAGCCCGACAACAGCCAGCCTGGACGCATCATAGAGCATGTGTACGCCTGCTGCAGTCAGCTCTTTGCCGCCAATACCGGAAAAGGAAATATCAGGTCGAAGTTTACGCATGGCCTGCACCAGTTTGGCCCCATGCATATCACCGGAAGCCTCTCCGGCAACAATCATGACCTGATTATTTCTTTCTGCCATAATTATTGTCCGTTTATAAAGCCAAAAGTTTCCCCCTGATCCAGGAGGTGCGCAACTTTAACCTGATTCTCTTTGATCTGTGCGATAACACGCAGGGCCACATCCAGCGCGCGTCGTCCTTCGGCCCCTGAAACTGTTGGACGGGTTCGGTTCCGGACGTTGGCAATGAATTCTTTGAGTTCAAGTTCAAGGACATCCTGGTCTGAAAAACCGTGTTTGGAAATATCGGGCAGGGGAATGGCCGCTGTGCTTTCCTGTTTGAGCTTAATGGCCATGACTTCTTTTTTGTTAAAATCAACAGACAGATATTTACCCGGCTGAAAAATCCGCATACGTCGCATGTTGTCCATGGAGATGCGGCTCACCGTGATATTGGCTGTACAGCCATTTTCAAAAACAATGCGTGCGTTGGCTATATCTGTCAGCGGCGTGATAACAGGAGCCCCAACCGTGTGAATATCCTTGATCGGAGAATCAATAATGGAAAGAATGATGTCAATATCGTGGATCATCAGGTCTAAAATGACATCAACATCAGTGCCCCGGTTCTTAAAGGTTGAGATGCGGTGCGCCTCTATAAAAAGCGGATTATTCAGCAGGGGAAGCATGGCCAGTACGGCCGGATTAAAACGCTCAAGATGGCCCACTTGTAAAATAAGTTTCTTATCTCTGGCAATTTTGATGAGATCGTCAGCTTCAAGAAGATCTATAGTCATGGGTTTTTCAAGCATGATGTCAAGGCCATGCTTGAGGCAGGTTGAGGCAACCTCATGATGATAAATTGTTGGAACGACGATGGAAACGGCATCAACTTTATCAATAATTTCATGATAATCAGTAAATGCTTGAGTTGAGCACTCTTCTGCTACTGTATCGGCCTGTTTTTTGTCTACGTCGACAACCCCGGCCAGTTCTACACCTTCCATGGCCGAATACTTCTGGGCGTGAAAACGTCCAAGATAGCCTACACCAATTACTCCAAGTCGTATTCTTTTATCAGATTCCATTCTATTCATTGTTGGCAACATGGACGTGACCAGAATTTGAACGCTTCCAACATGTTCCTAAATCCTGGTTTAAAATGATTCAAGATAATCGCAAGTATTACATTCCAAGATATGCTTTCTGGATATCCTTGTTCTTGAGCATGTCTGTAGCCTTACCCTGCATGGAAATCCGGCCGGTTTCAAGAACATACCCCCTGTCAGCTGTCTTCAAGGCCAGGTTGGCGTTTTGTTCGACCAGGAAAATGGTTGTATTCTGCTCCTGGTTAATCTTCTTAATGATACCAAAAATCTGTCTGGTGACCAGGGGCGCAAGGCCCATGGATGGCTCATCAAGTAACAGTAGTTGAGGTTTGGCCATTAACGCTCTGGAAATAGCCAGCATCTGCTGTTCGCCGCCGGATAAATTGCCACCGGGCTGGTTTCGTCTGTCTGCCAGAATAGGAAACAGGTCGTAGATGTAGTCCAGGTCCTGTTTGATCTGTTGGCTGTCACGCCGGAGAAAGGCGCCCATATCAAGGTTTTCCGCAACTGTCAGATCCGGGAAAATATGACGCCCCTCAGGCACCTGGCAAATACCAAGACCGACTATTTTGTCTGGCGACATCTGGTGAATTGCCTCACCTTTGTACAGGATCTCTCCTGA
Source organism: Desulfobulbaceae bacterium (assembly GCA_026990725.1). Lineage (GTDB taxonomy): Bacteria > Desulfobacterota > Desulfobulbia > Desulfobulbales > Desulfobulbaceae > Desulfobulbus_C. The sequence goes on along the minus strand of JALXCX010000027.1, from coordinate 23,572 downwards.
TCGTGGTGGTACGATTCCGGAAATGGACATCAGGGTCGTTGATTTACCAGCACCATTGGCTCCGATCAGGGTGATGATTTCGCCTTCTTCAATTTTCAGGCTGATATCATGCAGGGCCTGAATGTTTCCGTAATATGAATTTATGTTGCGCAGTTCAAGCATTTCTCTTGTCTTTATGGCTTGTTAATAATGCATTCTTAGGCTTGGGTGTCTTCGATGTCATCACCGAGATACGCCTTGATGACTGCCGGATTATTACGGATTTCATCAGGTGTACCCTCGGCTATTTTTTTGCCGTAATCCACGACAAAAATGTAGTCTGAGAGGCTCATAACCAGTTTCATGTCGTGCTCAATAAGCAAAATTGAAAGTCCGTCGTCCCGGATATTTGTGATGAGATTATCAAGCTCAGCAGTCTCCTGCGGGTTCATCCCGGCTGCAGGTTCGTCCAGAAGGAGAATGCTGGGTTCCGTTGCCAGAGCCCTGGCAATTTCCAGTCTTCGCTGCGCACCGTATGGCAGATTTTTTGCAAACTCATTGACCATATCAGCAAGGCCGATTTTTTCTAATATACCGTAGGCAAGAGCAACTATTTCCTCTTCTTCCTGTCTTGTTTTTTTATTACGGAAGATTGCGCCTAAAACTTTTGCCCTTGTGCGGCAGTGCCGGCCAATCATGACATTTTCCAGAACAGTCATGTTTGGGAAAAGACGGATGTTTTGAAAGGTACGGGCCAACCCCTGCTGAGTGACAAGATTTGGTTTTAATCCGTTAAGCCTGCGGGTTGTTTCACCGGGGGGCGTGAGCAGCAAATCTCCTGACGAGGGTTTATAAATTCCGGTCAGGCAGTTGAAAAAAGTTGTTTTTCCTGCTCCGTTAGGGCCGATCAGGGCGACAATTTGCCCCTGCCTGATCCGTAAATCAAGATGATCTAAGGCTCTAATGCCACCAAAGTCCATGGTCAGCCCTTTGATTTCTAAAATGGGCGTATCTGTTTTTAGTAACTCGCTCATCGGTTTGTCGGTTTTTTCTCAAGGGTATAGGTTCGTCTGACTGTGGAAATAATGCCCTGGGGCCGGAAGACCATCATGATAACAAGAGTCGCTCCAAAAACGAGCATCCGGTAATCAGAGAATGCCCTTAAATATTCGGGAAGAAGCATAAGAACTAATGCGGCAATAATAACCCCGATAATCGACCCCATCCCTCCAAGTACGACAATGCAGAGAATAATAGCCGATTCAAGAAAGGTAAATGAAGCCGGGTTGACAAAAGTTGTTTTAGCAGCAAAAATCACGCCCACCATACCGGCCCAGAAAGCACCAAGGGCAAAGGCTGTCAGCTTGGTCTTTGTTTTGTCAATTCCCATGGCTTGACAGGCAATTTCATCTTCACGCAGGGCAAACCATGCCCGCCCGATACGTGAGTTCTGTAGACGGTTAACCACAAAAATAGTCAGGATGACAAGAGCAATCATCAGGTAATACATATAGGTGATTGACTGGTCCAGTGTCATCTCAATCCCAAAAAAACCAGGGCGTGGAATGTTGGAAATGCCGCTGGGACCGTGGGAAAACTCATTCCAGTTCTCAAGGATTAAGCGAATAATTTCCCCAAACCCCAGCGTGACAATGGCCAGATAATCACCCCGAAGCCTGAGTACCGGAAAGCCAAGCATTATACCAAAACTTGCAGCCAATAGTCCACCAATGGGCAGTACTGTCCAAAAACCAAGACCAAAATGTAGATGCAGCAGCGCGTAGGCGTAAGCACCCACGGCATAAAACGCCACATATCCAAGATCAAGAAGTCCAGCCACGCCGACAACAATATTCAGACCAAGCCCCAGAACAACATACATGAGGGCGGTGATCATGATATTTACCTGATATGTAGATAAAACCTGAGGGAAAAAAATGAGCAATGTCATGATGACAGCAAGAACAGGAAGAAAAAGACGTGGTTCCGTGAGCAGCCGCTGCTGCCAGTCGGTCTTGGGTTTGTCTACTATGCCAAGACGTTTTTTTCTGGCCTGCCTTGCGGCTTTGTTAATCAAAACCAGACGGCTGACAAGGTAAAGAACAAAACTTGCGCCGGCAACATAATAGATGTTGTGCCATCGCCAGATAATTGTCCGCTCATAAGGGTTGACCTTGATCACCATGAGAGGAAAGGTGAGAAAGACGAACCAGAGCGCTACAAGAAACGCATTTTTGAGATCTTTTAAAGAGATCATGATCTTGATGTTAAGTTAAACTTTTTCAATTGAAGCCTTGCCCAGTAAACCTGCTGGCCTGAATATAAGGATCAGAACCAGCAGGGAAAAGGCAAAAACATCTTCGTAGTCGCTTGAGACATATCCGGTGGCAAATGCCTCGGTCAGGCCGAGAATAAAACTGCCAAGCACTGCTCCTGGTATAGAGCCGATGCCGCCGAGAACAGCCGCAGTGAAGGCCTTTATTCCTGCGATAAAACCAATAAAGAAATTAATCTGCCCCACATGAGAGGCAATCAATAACCCGCCTACAGCCGCAAGAGAGGAGCCTATGATAAAGGTTGCCGAAATTACATAGTCCACATTGATGCCAACAAGCATTGCCATCTTTTGATCCTGTGCCGTGGCCCGCATGGCCTTGCCAATACGGGTAAACTTTATAAGCCAGGTGAGCAGAATCATGGCCACGGCTGTTGTGAGCAGGATAACAAGATCAGAAGAACCTATGACACCTGCCATGGAATCCATGAAAGGAAAATCTGGTATAAGCTGTGGAAAAGGCAGAAAATCTGAAGTTTGTGCCAGGAGAACATAGTTTTGCAAAAAAATGGACATCCCGATAGCAGAAATAAGCGGTGAGAGCCGGGGCGCGTTACGCAATGGTTTGTAGGCCAGCTTTTCTACTGTATACCCGTACGCGCTGGACCAGACAGCCGCCGCAACTGCAGCAATGACAAAAATTGCCAGTATGGGAAATCCCATAATAGAGAGAACTGTGGCAACAATAAAGGCTGTGAATGCGCCAATCATGTAAATCTCGCCGTGGGCAAAGTTGATCAGGCCGATAATGCCGTAGACCATTGTATAACCAAGGGCAATCAGGGCATAAATTGAACCACGGGTCAGTCCGCTGAAAAACAGCTCGATAAAATATTCCATGGGCAGTACGACTTGTTTGTTTCTGTTATTATGACAAATTATGACAAATGATTATGCCATCCATTGCCCAATCATTTGTTTGCGGATGCGTTTTTCCTGTGCAGGGAAAACAAGAATGCCCGGAACCTTAGGGGCCGGTTCCGGGCATTCTTGGATGCAATTGAAATATATCGAGTTATTTAACCTGGATATATTTCCCGTCCTTGACCTGGTACATGGAAAATCCTACGCCAATAGCGTCGCCTTTTTTGTCAAACATAATTTCGCCAAACGGTGTCTGGGCAATCTGGGTATGAAGGACATTGGCAATGGCCTTGGAATCAGTAGAGCCTGCTTTTTCAATGGCATTGGTTAAAGCAAGAGCTGCGGCAACAGCGTTATCAAAAAAAGCACCCGGCTCGGAACCATAAACTTTCATGTGTTCTTCACGGTACTGCTTGGTGATCGGATTCTTTGATACATCAGCTGGTCCTGTTGCGTAGACGCCTTCAGCGTACTTGCCTGCAACCTTGATAAAGGTGTCATCTTTTACACCGTCATCTGAAATAAAGACGGTAGTCATTTTTTTCTTTCGCATCTGGGTAACAATTTTTGATGCTTCAGGATGATATCCGCCAAAAATAACAGCATCAGCCCGGGTACGTTTAATTTTCTGCACCACAGCGGAGTAATCAACGGCACCTGGTGTCACACCTTCGTACAGAACAACTTCGGCAATTGCCCCTTCTTCGATGAATTTTTTTGCAAATTCAGCAAGGCCCTTGCCGTAATCACCTTTATCGTGGATAACAGCAATCTTTTTAGCCTTTAAAGTATTTACCGCAAAATCAACCTCGGCCCGGGCCTGGGCATCATCTGAAGCGATGGTCCGGTAGAAATTAGGGTAATCACCGCTCTGAGTCAGAGCAGGATTTGTGGCTGAGGGAGACATAAGGATAATATTTGCCTCGCGGTATATGGGCAAAGCTGCTTTGGTTGCTCCGGAACAGATGTGACCGATAACAGCATTAACGCCACCGGAAACCAGTTTGGTCGCTGTATTGGTTGCGACTTCCGGCTTACAGACATCATCTTCAATCATCAGTTCAACTTTTGAACCGTTGATTCCGCCTTTTTCATTAATGTGTTTAACGACCAGTTCCGCAGCTTTGACTGTCGGCAGTCCGTAAGAGGCCAGGTCGCCACTGTGAGCGCCTGCTACACCAATTTTAATAGGGTCTCCGGCAAATGCCGCTGTTGAGAATGCAGCTGTGATGGCCACTGCAGAGAGAAGTGAAAACATTTTAGCAGAAAAATTCACTTGTGTTCCTCCTTGAACTTATTGTGTTTTGGGTGAATACTTTATTATTCTCGTCTATGTTGCAGTACATAACCTATTATAAAAAAAATGCACAGAAAAAGATGAAGGTTCTGTCTGGAATATTTGGTCTGTTTTTTTGGGATGAATTGGTTTGATCTTGTTGGAAAGGAGAGTATTATCGCATCCATGAAAAGAGCATTTTTATACAGTCTGGGACGGCCTTTTTCTCCTCTATACTCCTGGCTGATGAGCGCGCGGGCATTGTGTTATCACAGGAATATTTTTCGGGCAGCTTCTTTTGACGTTCCGGTTCTTTCCATTGGCAATCTGACCATGGGTGGGACCGGGAAAACCCCGATGGTGAAATATGTTGCCACTTTCCTGCAGAAACACGGCTATAAACCTGCGATCATCAGCCGGGGGTACGGAGGCGCAACAAAAGAAGGGGTCAATGTTGTTTCAGATGGTGAATCATTATTGCTGGATGCTGTCTACGTAGGTGATGAACCGCGTATGCTTGCTGAAAGCCTGCCCGAGGTGCCTGTTCTGACAGGAGTTGTCCGGCGTTTACCAGCAGCAAAGGCTGTAGAAATGGGTGCTGATGCCTTGATTCTGGATGACGGATTTCAACATCTGGCCATACAGCGTGATCTGGACCTGGTGCTTTTTAATGGTGATTCACTGGCTGGTAATTCCCGCGTTTTTCCGGGAGGCGACCTTCGTGAACCTGTGAAAGCTCTTGAGCGCTGTCACGGATTCGTCTTAAGTAATATACATGAGCAGAACAAAGAGCGGGCTGTCAGGTTTGCTGATCTTTTACAAAAGAAATTTCCAGCTAAACCTGTTTTTTTAAACGGGTATAATGTTGCCGGGATTGTTCGCCTGACAGGAGGCGGCCGCAGGGAGAGTGTTAACCCTGCAGAACTTGCAGGCAAACGGTGCTTTGCTTTCTGCGGGATTGCCCGCCCAGAGGGATTTCAGAACTCACTTGAACCGTTGAAACTGGATTTGGCTGGTTTTTATGCACTAGCTGATCATCACGCCTACAAAAAAAGTGAGGTGCAGATGATTGAGAAAAAGGCTTCCAGGGCTTCAGCCACCTGTCTGGTCTGCACGGAAAAAGATATGGTGAAACTGGCTGGTTTTCATTTTAAGCTACCTGTTTATGCACTCTGCATGGACGTTCTGCCCGATCCTGATCTTGATAGTTTTCTTCTAGAATTTTTTCCACGTAAAATATCCTGAATAATACCGGATTGACCGTAGATTTTGAGGTGTGTTGAAAAGGCCACAATTTGTTTTTAACCCGGCAGGTGTGTTTTATTTGACACAGGATGCATGGTGAAAACTGAAGTTATATTTTAAATTAAATATGATCTCCAATATACTGATTTAACGCTTTAAAATAAATTCAAATAATAACAATTCGTTTTTGTTATATTGTTAGGCTTGTTTTTTGCATAACATGGGCAACAACTGAATTTATTTCTTAGGATTTTATATATATGGTTACTTTGATTGAACCACATCAATATACTTTAAAACGTTCTGTGAGCTGTTGCGGCGTTGGTTTACATACAGGAAGAACCGTTAATCTGACAATTAACCCTGCCGGCGAGAATAAGGGTATATGTTTTTACCGCTGTGATCTTGAATCCAGACCGGCTATTCCAGCCCGAATGGAACAAATTGTAGATACGCAGCTGGCAACGACTCTTGGGAATGGAGAAAATCGTATTTCGACAACAGAACATTTGTTGGCAGCCCTTCGTTGTGCGGGTATTGACAATGCTGAGGTCGAGATAGATTCACATGAAGTTCCCATTATGGATGGCAGCGCCGGTCCTTTTGTCCATTTGCTGAAACGTGGCGGTCTCAAGAAACAACGTGCTTTACGGCAGGTGCTTCGTATTACCAGCCCTGTTGAATACAACCATGGCGAGAAGTCAATCCGGATTGAACCGTACAACGGCTTTAAGGTCACCGGGCGCATTAAGTTTGACGATGATCTCATCAATGAGCAGAAGTACAGTATTGACATAACACCGGAACGGTTTGCCCGTGAGATAGCAAGGGCTCGAACATTTGGATACGTAGAGCAGGTTGAACATCTATGGGCAAACGGATTGGCCCTTGGCGGAACTCTGGAAAATGTTATTGCTATTCATTGGGACGGACGTTCTGTCTTAAATGAAGACGGCCTGCGGTTTGGTGATGAATTCATCCGGCATAAAGTGCTGGATTTGATTGGCGATCTGGCCCTTTTGGGTTGTCCGGTTCTTGGTCACGTTATCGCCGACAGGTCTGGTCATGCACTACATCAGGGATTAATGCAGGCCATAGCCGAAAGTCCGGATTGCTGGGAGTATGTAAAGTTCTGTAAACGCGGGGATTCACTTTTTGATCAGGTTATTAAAACACGAAATAATTACCAAAATTCTGTTAACCCGTTCATAGTCTCAGGTGCTGATATTGCAACCGGCAGACAAACAGCGTGTGCTGCCTGAGTACGTTTTACGTAAAATATCTTACCCGCTGGATTTTCCAGCGGGTTTTTTTTTGCCTTTTTTTCATGTGCGGGTAGATTACAGTTTGACAATCAGGCTTTGAGTAGTTTCTGACTTTTCTTTAAAAATGTTCATTTATGAAGACCAATTTTAAACTTGTATCAGACTTTACCCCTTCAGGTGATCAGCCTGTAGCCATTGACAGCATTTGCAAAGGGCTTGAGGCCGGGGCACCCCATCAGGTTTTGCTGGGGGTGACAGGTTCTGGCAAGACGTTTACCATGGCCCAGGTCATTGCCCGGGTCAACAGGCCGGCCCTGATTCTTGCGCCCAATAAAACCCTGGCCGCCCAGCTTTTTTCTGAGTTCAGGGAGCTTTTTCCTGAAAATGCCGTTGAATATTTTGTTTCTTATTATGATTATTATCAGCCTGAGGCCTATATTCCTGCCTCTGATACGTATATAGAAAAAGATTCATCCATTAATGACGCCATAGATAAAATGCGCCATTCCGCCACCCGCGCCCTGCTGACCAGAAACGATGTGCTCATAATCGCCTCAGTTTCCTGCATTTATGGCCTTGGTTCACCAGATGAGTACAAGAATATGCATCTTTTTCTACAGGTTGATGAAGACTATCCCATGGAGGAAGTACAGAGACGTCTGGTCTTCATGCTGTACGAGCGCAATGAGTTGTCATTTCACCGGGGCACATTTCGTGTGCGGGGGGATGTTCTTGACATATTTCCGGTACATGAGGAGGATCGTGCTGTTCGAGTGGAATTTTTTGGTGATACTGTTGAGGCGATATCCATAATCGATCCCTTGCGTGGTGTTGTGGTTGAAGATGTTGAGGAAATAACGGTTTTTCCTTCCAGTCATTTTGTCACCAGTCAGGAAAACCTGCACCGGGCAATGGGGACAATTAAAGAGGAGCTCCGCCTGCGACTTGAAGAATTATACGCTGATAATCGTCTTGTAGAGGCGCAGCGTCTTGATCAACGGACAATGTTTGACCTTGAGATGATCGCTGAACTGGGCTACTGCAACGGCATTGAAAACTACAGCCGGCATCTCACCGGCCAGCGGCCTGGTGCGCCGCCCCCCAACCTGCTCGATTATTTTCCTGACGACTTTATTATGATTATTGATGAATCTCATATCGGGATACCACAAATTGGTGGTATGTATAACGGTGACCGGGCCCGTAAAAAAACATTGGTTAATTTCGGCTTTCGGCTTCCTTCGGCCTTGGACAATCGTCCATTACGTTTTGATGAATTTGAGAAGCGTGTTCACCAGACCGTCTATGTTTCGGCCACTCCGGGGCCTTATGAACTCGAGCACAGCGGGGATAATATTGTTGAGCAGTTAATTCGGCCAACTGGCTTGCTGGACCCGAGAATTGAGGTCAGGCCTGCAGCAACGCAAGTTGATGACCTGCTGGAAGAAATCCGTAACTGTACGGAGCGCGGAGAGGCTGTTCTTGTGACAACCCTGACAAAGCGCATGGCAGAGGATTTGACCGAGTATTATGAAAATGTTGGTGTTCATGTACGATACCTGCATTCTGATATTAAAACACTTGAGCGTGTTGAACTGATTCGTGATCTGCGACGGGGCGAATATAACGTGTTAGTTGGCATTAACTTGTTAAGGGAAGGACTTGATATTCCGGAAGTTTCTCTTGTCGCTATTTTAGATGCTGACAAGGAGGGTTTTCTGCGTTCCGAGCGCTCTCTTGTCCAGACCTGTGGCCGGGCTGCCCGGAACGCGGAAGGTCTGGTTATTCTATATGCAGATAAAATAACCAAATCCATGCAGTTCACCATTGATGAGACCCGGCGCAGACGAATAATCCAGAAGGCATTTAATAAAGAGCATGGTATTGTTCCCCAAACCATTCAGTCTGAGATTAAAGACTCGATGACCGAGCATCTCAAGGCCTCTGGCTGGGAAGGATATGCAGACGATGCCGGAACCCTTAAGGCAGCGGAGCCGGATATTATTTATCATTCAGTTGCTGAAATTCACAGTGAAATAAAAGTGCTTGAACAGCAGATGCAGGCAGCTGCTGAGAAACTTGCTTTTGAAGAAGCTGCCGCTCTTCGTGACCGGATAAATGATTTGAAAAGACTGGAGTTGTCTGTTGGCTGATTTTTTGTATAAGGTATCACTGGCTGTTGTCCCGCGGCTCTATGTGGCCTTAAGTGCACTCTGGTTTGGCTCGTGCCGTCTTGAAGTGACGGGCCGGAAGAATTTGGAAAAAATTCTTAAGCAGGGTGGGGGAGTGGTCCCTTTCTGGCATTATTCTGTTCTGTATATGCTTTATCATCTTCGCAGGTATCCAGGCGTGGCCATGGTCAGTGCCAGTAAAGATGGAGAATACATAGCAAGAATTGCCCGTCTTCTGGGCTTTGAAACAGTTCGGGGCTCTGGCAATCGTTTTGGAGTTAGAGCCCTGAAAGGGCTTATTAAGCATGTGCAACAGGGAAAGAATGCAGGTATTGTCGCAGACGGCTCACAGGGTCCGGCTCTTGTTGTCCAGCCGGGAGTTATTCTTCTGGCTGCTAAATCCGGACAACCGATTATGCCCGTGGTCTGGGCGGCAAAACGCTATAAGGCGTTTAACTCCTGGGACCATACCGTTCTGCCCATGCCCTTTAGCCGCATAGTTCTTCAATATGGAGAATTGTTGTCTGTTCCTGCAAAGATTGATTCAGCGCAGATTGAAGAATACAGGCAACAGCTGGAAGTCACGATGAAAGATATGTACCAGGAAGTTTGGCAGCAAATAGGCAAAATCGATCATATCCAGGGGAAAAAAGAATGACTGAGAGTCGATGTCAGTCAGTTGTTATAGCCGGATTAAGTGGTGGTTCTGGAAAATCAGTGGTCACTGTGGCTCTGATTGCCGCCCTGCGAAAAAAAGGCCATACTGTTGTCCCCTTTAAAAAAGGCCCCGATTATATTGATGCCGGCTGGATGACTGCGGCAGCAGCAACGCCCTGTTATAATCTTGACCCCTTTTTGATGAGCCGGGAGGCTGTTACTGAGTCTTTTCAGAGGTATAGTTCCAGTGCCGAGTTTGCTGTTGTTGAAGGGAACAGAGGGTTGTATGACGGAGTGAATGCCGAAGGCGGATTTTCAACAGCAGATTTGGCAGTAACCCTTGATCTGCCCGTGTTTCTTGTGGTGAACTGTACCAAGGCGACCAGAACTGTTGCGGCCATGGTTCTGGGGTGTCGTGAGCTGGATAAGCGGGTGCATATTGCCGGTGTTATTCTTAACCAGATAGCCACGCTACGGCACGAACGTGTCATCACCGAAGCCATTAAAAAATATACAGATATTCCCGTTATCGGCATTGTCCCGCGTATGCGGACAAATATTTTCCCCATGCGTCATCTTGGTGTGACACCACATCAGGAATACGGAGGCGCTGATGAGGCAGTCAATACACTTGCTGATATTGCAGAGAAAAATTTTGATTTTAAACAGATAACTCATTTATTACCATCCCGCCCATGCTCTCAACCGGATCCGGTGGTAAAAGTAAAACAGGAAAAACAGGAAAAACAGGTACGGATAGGTATTCTTCGTGATGAGGCTTTTCAGTTCTATTATGAAGAAAATCTCGACGCATTGCGTAACGCCGGCGCAGCATTGGTTATGATCAACGCTCTCACCGCAGAATGTCTCCCTCCGGGGCTGGATGCTCTCTATATTGGTGGTGGCTTCCCGGAAACCAGTGCCGGCGCTCTTGCCGATAATGCCTCATTTCGTCAATCAGTTTATGAGCAAGTAGAGCAGGGGCTTCCTGTATACGCAGAATGCGGCGGCCTTATCTTTCTGGGCAAATCCATCATTCTTGACGGCAGGGAATACCCGTTAACAGGCGTTTTTCCTGTGACGTTTGGCATGGCAAAAAAACCGCAGGCTCACGGGTATTCAATTTGTACAGTGGAAAAACCAAATCCTTTTTATCCCTGTGGTACATCCATCAAAGGACATGAGTTCAGATACTCAACAGTGGAGACATGGGCAGGCTCTTCTAAAGAGCTTGTATTTACCATGGATAGAGGCACAGGGTTTAAGGACAGACGGGATGGACTGGTCACAAAAAATGTCCTGGCGCTTTACACCCATGTCCTCGCTCCCGGCACACCGGAATGGGCAGATGGCCTTCTGGCTGCAGCCAGAAGGTACAAAAAAGAGGGACATGCGCCATTGCTATGAGTTGCGCAACAAACGGTAAATCTGTTTCCTTTGCCCCTTGTTTTAAAATGATATGTTTTTTGTAACATCCCGGGAATGTGATAATTTTACTCAGATTCGTGAACATGGTCATGCTCGTGGGGCTGATTCCCATAAAGATGGGCATGGCGATGCACGTGCAGTTTTGAGGTCGTGCTGCGTACCGCGTTTCCGTTTTCCAGCGCATAAAGATCTGTGCATGTTTCTGCGAGAAAATCCCAGTCATGTGAAACTATTATATACGATGGTTCAAGCCGGTTAAGAATATCAATAAGCCGGGACCGGGTTTTCGGGTCCAGATTATTCGTCGGTTCGTCGAGCAGCATGGCCTGCGGCTGCATGGAGAGAATGGTTGCCAGGGAGACCAGTTTTTTTTCACCGCCAGAAAGTTGGTGGGTAACCCGCTCGGCCATTGGCAACAGGCCAAGATTTTTAAGAGTATTTAAAGATATCTCTTTTGCTTCATGAGCATTTTTTCCCAGGTTTAACGGGCCAAAGGCGACATCCTCAAGAACCGTTGGTGAAAAAAGCTGATCATCAGCGTCCTGAAAAACCAGTCCGATACTTCTGCGTAGTTCTCTGAAATCCTGTTTATCCGCAAGTTCCCTGCCTTTAAAAAATATTTTGCCGCTGTCAGGCATGTGCAGCCCCATCATCATGTGCAATAATGTGGTTTTTCCGCTGCCATTAGGGCCTATCATGCCGATACGCTGGCCAGCCTCAAGGGTAATGTCAACATTGTCCAGCAGGGGATGGACGGCGCCGGGATGGGTAAAGCAAACTTGTTGCAGCTGGAGGAGAGGAGTTTGTGGCATTGTTATATCTCTTTCAAAACGGTCATAATATCTAATATGGAAAGGAAGGGGAAAAAGCGTTTAAACAAAGTAGAACGAGACTGCAGGTAGCAAAACCCGCCAGTAAAAAAAAGTCTCTTTTGTTAATTCTTGATGTATGCAGGGAATGAAACGTGCCTGTAAACCCCCTGAGTTCCATAGCCTGCTGCACCCTGGCGGCCCGGTTCCAGCTCTTCACCAGCAGCATTCCCAGCAGATAGCCATAGGTCTTATAGGTATGAATAGTTGTTGCAGGAGAGAAACAGCGAAGGGTTGCCGCCCTGTATAACCGTGTATATTCCTGATAAAGAACAAAAATGTACCTGTAGGAAAAGAGCAGCAGCATACACAGGCGCGGGGAAACTTTGAGTTTTTGCAGGCCATATCCCAGATCGGCAACTGTTGAAGAAGCGAGCAGGCTGATAAATAACAGCAGAATGCTATTTGCTTTGATTGTAATCAGAGCCGACAGTTGTAAACCGGACAGACTTATGGGGATTCCGGCCAATGTTGTCATGGGGGGACGGTTATATGTGAGTGGCAGAAGAATCCAGAGCAGGAAATTAAAACTGTTTATAACCACCAGCCTTTTGAGCAGTTTTTTTCGATCAAGCCCGGTGGTTATTATCAATATGACAGCCAGAAACAGCCCAGAAACGGCTGTCTGAAAGTTTTGGCACAGGGCAAGAATAATGGTGAGTAGAAAAGCAGAAATGATTTTCACCCGGGGATCGGCCCGATGCAGCAGCGACGTCCCCCGGCTGAATTGTTCAAAGATCATTGTGAACCGACTGCGTCCATATACAGCCAGAGAACAGCCCCCAGCTCAACCTGCTTTTCTTTGCCGTCTGGTCCCGGTAATGTGTATGGTGCATCATGTAAAGCGGCAAAGCCCCACCATCCGGCCCAGGGACAGGTAAAGGTAAAAATGCCGTTGTCATCAGTCTTAACGAGTTGGGTAATATGATATTGTGTCGGGGCCGTGTGTCGTTTGGCTCCTGCTGCATTATAGTATGCAACTTCCACCCCGGTATTTGGTGCCGGTTTTCCCTGTACGACCACTCTGCCTGTAAAACTGTTGCCAGCATAGTTGCCAAACGGCCTGGTCAGGGGAATTATTTCCGTTTCCAGGCCAAGGGGTTTATCCCACCCGCTTTGAGCGCCAAAAGCTGCTACAGCTGTCTTGGACAGGTGGAGAATGAAAATATCCTCAGCCGCTTCAAAATAGGGCGCAGGCGTCATGGAAAACCAGTAGACCCCTGGCTTTTTGATAGTGGTTGTTAATGACCAGGCTTTTTTCGTCATGACTGTTGTCGGTTGCAACCTGTCTGTAAGGTCAATCTGGTTATTATTGACTGTCATGGTCAATTTTTGGGGCCTGACCATATCCATACCTGTCTTTTCAAAGGGATGAGAAAAAGAAAGGGTCAGAGTGAGTCGTTTGTCAGATGGGTTGACTATAGACGTTGATGGAATAATCATACCAAAATGAGCGAGAACAGTTCCGGGCATTATGAAAACAAGAAGTGTGCAGATGGCAGCGGCTGTTAATCTCATATCAGTTTTCCTGTCAGTTATTTGATTCTTGTTTGTTCCCATTTGTTTTCCGTGACCAGATCAGCAATCCGGCAAGCCCGAAAAGAAAGCCTAATCCCCCAAGTACATCACGTAAACCGGGAGGCGGGTCTTTCTGCTCGGCCAGCTGTTTTCTGATTGGCCCAAGTCTTCTTTCCAGTTCCTGGTCAATAATCCGGCGTAAACGGGCTTCATCTTCGTTCTGCTGCTCGTTAACAGAGACAACAGGACTGCTTTCTTTTTCAGCAGAGGCCGAGTCAGTTGCCGGTAGCGCTGTACCGGTCAGGTAATCAGATGCCGGCAAACGCCATTCTCCCCGATGTCCTTCTCCTGTATTGGCAATCAACAGGAGGTCTGTCCGGTTCTTCCGAAGATTGTCAGTGATCGGAAAGCTGAATTTGCCGAGGTTGTCAGTCTGTTTTGTGAATAATTCTCTGTTGTTTTTGGAATCACGGATGGAAACAGGAACGTGAATACCATTTTTGTTTTTTCCGGTACCACTAAACGATACCTCACCGTGGATAACATTGCCTTCTGCCCAGGCAAAAACAAAGATTCTGTGAGCCATTGCCTTAAACGGGACGAACGTGATAGCAAGAAATAGGAGCAGAATGGAAGAAGTTTTATAAAGAGTTTTCACGTACGCTCCTGAAAGAGAATATCGGGCTGCACCCGGGCAAGAAAGGTTACGGTAAACATGGTAATAAAGCCCTCGACAATCATAACAGGAACATTGGCCAACAGGACAACCTTGGCTGTTGCCAGAAAGCCTGCGTCGGAAAGACTCAACGCAAGAGCCATGAGAACAGCAGAAAGAATAATGGCCAGCATTCCGGAAAGAAAAGCGGCAATCGGGCGCGTCCGTGGTCGGCCAAGCCAGGGACGCGCAAGATAATAACAGCAAAGAGCCGGCACAGCCATGGTCACGGTATTGACTCCCAGCACGACCAGCCCGCCAAACTGGAAGAAAACCGCCTGCAGAAATAGGCCGGTTACAATCGCAGGAAAAGCTGCCCAGCCAAGGAGTATACCCAGTAACCCGTTTAAAATAAGATGCACAGAGCCCGGTCCAATCGGCACATGGATAAGCCCTGCCACAAAAAAGGCCGAGGAGAGCAGGGCGGTTGGCATCATTTGGTCATAATCTATTCTTCTCAGACCAACTATTGTGCCCGCAGCAGCAATAACGCCGCCGCCAAGCAAAACAGGGGCGGAAAGAATTCCCTCTGATATATGCATAGACCACTCCGGTAATACTTTTCAGGATTTTGTAATACTTTAAGTAATAATTGAAGCCTACGGAGTTGTCAATAATGAGTCTGTGGCAGCCACCATGATTATGCTGAAATAGAATTTTGGTTTTTCAATGGCGGTTAAGATAATTTTGAGGCGAGGAGATCAGGGTTATTCTTTTATTAAACAGTAACGTGTCCCTCGTTTCTCCT
>JALXCX010000027.1:0-8402 GCA_026990725.1 Desulfobulbaceae bacterium | reverse complement strand
GTAACGTGTCCCTCGTTTCTCCTCGTTTCCTTTTTTTTGCGCAGGGCAAAGACCGAGTTCCGTGGAATTAAAAGAGTTGTATCCCCTGACTGCGCTCAGCCGGAAAAACTTTATTTGGGAAGAACAATTCGCTGGTCCGGTTTCAGGTCTTTGTTGGGGAGAAAGAGCAGGACTGTTTTGCCAATCAGCTGGACAAGGGCCGCCCCCGTTATTTCAGAGAGTTGCGCGGCTGCTTCTTTTTTGGGAACTGTACAGTTTTGGCCAAGTTTTATTTTTATCAGTTCACGGGTTTTAAAGGCATCTCTGATTGACTGAATAAGCGTTTCTGATAGTCCTTCCCTGCCGGCCAGGACAACCGGTTCCAGGTGATGGCCCAGACCCCGCAGAAATTTTTTTTGTTTTCCCTGCAATTGAATAATCGGGCGTTGTGTTTTCTCTGTTGTCATGATCTTTTTTTGTTTTGTTGTTTATGAAGTGGTTTCAACCACGTGGATTCTCTTGTTTTTGAACAATCACCCGAATACGGTTGGCGGGTGTTAAGATATTGCTGTTTGCTTTTTTGTTCAGGCAAACAGATTGGTAAAGATCCGATAACCGCCGACCCAGGTCCCGATAAAAGAGCCTAAGCCAGTCATGAGAAAGACAAGGAAAATGCGCAGGAGTTTATTCTGCCACCAGCCGTGGAAAGTGGCAATATCCGCGGATACGGTTTCAAATTCTTTCACTACTGGCGGCTTGGTCATTACCTGGACAAAAGCACAGACATATCCGGCTCCGATGACCGGGGTCAGGCTGGTTATGGGTGCGGCCGCAAAAGCAGAGAGAATGGTAGCAGGATGCCCCAGGGCAACGACAGCGCCAAGAGCCGAGGGGATTCCATTTGCCAGAAACCAGTACAGGGCATTGGAACCGGCCTCCTCCGCACCCTGACGAAAACCAATGGCCACAAGAGAGAGCAGGATGGCTGCAGGAATCGACCAGCCGACTATTTTCCAGGTTTTGGAGACTGGAGGGATTGTTTTTATTTCTTCCATGCGACCGCTGTTATCGGTGCTTATTACCTTTTGAATACCAGCCATGTGCCCCGCACCGACCACGGCCACAACATGTTTACCTGGAGCTGATTTGATATTTTCAGCCATGAAAATATCACGCTCATCAATGAGAACATGTTTTGCTGCAGGAAGGGCTTCGCCAATTTCATTCATCATCTCTGAAAGAACATCTTTTTTGCGCAGTTCTGCAAGCTTTTCTTCGTCCAGCTCTGTGTCATCAAAGAGTGAGGCCAAAAGGGTTGCGGCAAGATACCCTTTTTTAAAAAAAGAGGTCGATTTCCAGGCCCGACGCAGGGTTATCCGGACGTCACGGTCACAGAGTTCAATGGGGATGTCCAGCTTTTTTGCGGCCCTTGCGGCTGTCAGCAGTTCTGTACCGGGCTGGATGCCCAGTTTGCCGCCAAGCTTTTTCTGATACGAGGCCAGGACAAGGTTAACCAGGAGGGTCGAAAGCTGTTTGTTCTTGATAATTTGTTTTAAATCAAGATTTTCCCATCGTTTAGGGTTTGAAAGAGCGGAAAAGCGTTTTTCATCAAGTTCAATACAGACGACATCAGGTCTTTCTGCGCCAATTATCTCTTCAACAAGGTCTGCAGAATCCTGGGAAATATGCGCGGTTCCAACAAGCAGTATAGTTTTATCACCCTGATGGATAACGGACGTATCATCACCGTACTCCTGTGAGGGAAAAGAAATATCAGTCATAAATAATAGTTAATAAAATTATAAATAAGTAAAAAAACGACTAACGGGCACAAACGATAATAGGCACGAATTTGTTCGGAGTAAAGAGCTGTCTGCTCATTATGCTTTATTTTATACTTTTTGAACTCAGTTAGACTGTTTGCTGGTGGCGGGAAGCTTATTTTTTGGAGGGAAGAGCTACTATGTAAAAATGCAAAAAGCAAAAAAGGCAGGAGGTGTGAGGTCACATACGTTCTGAATTCACACCTTTCCTGGCCAGAGATCAGCTTTTTTTGATCATTA
This sequence comes from Desulfobulbaceae bacterium, assembly GCA_026990725.1. GTDB lineage: Bacteria > Desulfobacterota > Desulfobulbia > Desulfobulbales > Desulfobulbaceae > Desulfobulbus_C. The sequence continues at coordinate 6,360 of JALXCX010000027.1, read as the reverse complement.
ATTTTTTGCCGGGTTTAATCTTATTGTTTCGTAACCCATTCCAGCGACGGATATCATGGGTTGAAACCTGGAATTTTCTGGCAATCTTCCACAGGGAATCACCATGTCGGACCTTGTAATAACTGATCTCAGAAGCTGTCTGCAGTGATATGGAGCCGTTCTGCGGCTGTTGTTTTTTAATGTCAACAAGAGAAAGAGCCGCAGCGCCTGTCTCTGTTTTCAGGTTTGCGGTTTGGGCTGCTGAAGATTTGCGTGCAAGATAAATGGCCAGTTTTTTCCCTGCCCGAACCTTGCGGACATTGGAAATGTTGTTCCATTGAACAAGCAGCTCAAGCGGGACATGATACTGCCTGCTCACGCTGGAAAGTGTTTCACCTTTTAGCAAGGTATGGAAGGCTTTCCTGCCATTTTTTTTGTTTGCCGCAAATCGTCTGCCTTTCTGTCCTTTTTTCAGTAGTACATATTTGGTTATCTGATACGGGACACGCAGCCTCTGGCCGATTTTTAATCGGGAGCTGTGCAGGTTATTGGCTTTAAGCAGGTTAGTCAGGGTGGTTCCGTATCGCCTGCTGATGTGGGAAAGTGTCTCACCGCGACGAACCTTATGCGTTGCAAAACCTGTACTGACCACAGGCTGAAGACGGGTTAAATTTGCTGCAACCATATCATGGCTGCCCGCAGGAATTCGTACCTGGTATCTGCCGGCACATGGCGGAGTCAGGTTTTTGCGTAATTCATTGTTCAGCGAGTGAATAGTTTTGAGTGTGGTTTTTCCGCTTGTTGCAATGGCCCGAAGATCGGTTCGCGGGGGAACATCAATCAGATCGTAGGCTACTGGCTGCTGGTATTGCAGATCAGTAAAGCCGTACTCCTCGGGGCTTCTTGCTATAATAATGGCCGCAATGAGTTTGGGCACGTAGCGTTTGGTTTCCAGACGGAGATATTTATGTTGGGCAAGTTCCCAAAAGTCTCTGGAATTATATTTTTTTATGGCCTTTTCTATCTTGCCCTCACCTGCATTATAACCGGCAACGGCAAGCTGCCAGTCGCCAAAGCGTTCGTAGAGATTTTTTAAATAAGCTGCGGCCGCTTTGGTTGCTTTTTCAGGCTCGCGACGTTCATCAACCCATGAATCGATACGCAATCCGTACAAACGACCTGTTCCTCGGATAAATTGCCATAATCCGGCAGCGTGGGCATGGGAATAGGCTGAAGGATTATAACCGGATTCAATCATGGCAAGATAAGCAAGATCCTGTGGAAGACCAGCAGCTGCAAGCTCACGGCGAATCACGGGCAGATATTTTGTTGATCTTTCCAGCCAGTGCTGAAAATATTCTTTCTGTCTGTTCTGGAACAAATCCAGGTAAAATTCGACCTGGGGATTAATGGTTACCGGAAAATCATAAACTGTTTCTTCCTGCTGAGCAGTCTGCTTGCTGCCTGTATTATTCCAGGCACCGAGTTGATTCAGCCCGGCAAGTTCTTCTTCCAGATCCTGCTGGGATTCCACCGGAATAATCATACTTTCCCGAGGCTCATCGTTTGCACACTGGGCATTAATCAATGGCTCGTTGTTTTGGGGCAAAGAAGAAATAGTATGAGATGAACAGGCTGAAAGTAGAAATAATAGGGAAAACGAAAGACAGGAGGTAAAACGATTCATTTGTTTTTTCATGTTGTACCTTAGCGGCGCACCTTTCAACACCCTTGAATTATTAGTAAAATTCGAGTCGAAGATGTGGCGGCAGCCTGTAACTTATTATTATTACAGATTATGTACCATTAAAAGGGGGCATTTTTCAAGGAAAAACATAAGGTTGACAAGAGTTCTTATGATGTTTTAGAACTACGCAGCAAATAATTTTACTTGTAAAGAGAAAAAATTTAATTGTAATCTATACATCAGGATAATACTGTTCATTGATTTTTGTTCCTTTTTGTACAGCCCTGGTGAAAAATCACACGACCAAACCGTCTAACCAACTCGGCTGGACCTGAGTTACAGGTCACAGCAACTATAAATCATGAAAATATCACGGAAAGCAACGTTATTTTGAATATTTTCAGATAAAATTTTGATCCACAAGCGGTTATCCCGCATTCTTCCTATGCTTCGTTTTTTTAAGTACCTTGTTCTTACAGTTGTGCTTTCTGGTTTGCTTGCTGCCGCAGCCGGAGTTGGCGGCTTATATTATCTTGTTGTCAAGACGCCCTGCCCGGAAATGGAGGAATCGGCCATTGAATCAATTCTTGGCCAGGAGAGTCCGGTATATTACCGTGATGGACAGCACAAGTTAGGAGTTTTGTTTAAGGATATTCACCGGCAGTATGTTCGATTTGATCAGATCCCGAAAAATTTTGTTAACGCCATAGTTGCCGCAGAGGATAAAAAATTTTTTACCCATTACGGCGTTGACCTCCCGGGTATTGCCAGGGCAATGATTGCCAACTATAAAGCAGGGCATGTTGTGCAGGGGGGAAGTACCATCACCCAGCAGACCGCGAAGAATCTCTTTAAGCGGGAGTCCCGTAGTTATAGAGCAAAGCTTAAGGAACTGCTTTATGCGCTCAGGCTGGAGAATAAATTTTCCAAAGAAAAAATTCTTGAATTCTATGCCAACCAATTCTATGTGAGCGGGAATGGTCACGGGCTTGGTGTTGCGGCCCGTTACTATTTTGATAAGGATGTTGCTGATCTTACTCTGCTTGAAGCCTCTTTTATTGCCGGTTCTGTTAAACGGCCCAATTATTATAATCCGTTTACGAAAAAAAACAGGAAGGATGCGCGCAAGGCCCTTATCCGAGCTGATGAACGTGCGGCGTATGTACTCGGGAACATGCTGAAACAGGGCATGATCAGCAAAAAAGAGTATCAGCAGGCAATAGAAAGCGACATTGTGTTTAAGCAGGGAAAAACCAGCTTTGCCCTGAACACGACAATGGATCTTGTCAGAGACGGTCTGGCCACCCAAGTTATTTCCAGCGCCCTGGAAGAACACGGGATTTCCAATATTTCAACGTCCGGTGCCCGTATAATCAGCTCTGTTGATTACGATCTACAGGCCAAAACTTTTTATAGTCTTCGCAGGGAACTTTCACGCCTTGATGTCCGACTTCGGGGCTATAACAGAAAGGAAGTCCAGGCAGAGTATGCCAAAAATAAAAGCAAAGGTGATGGGGAGATTAAGGAAAAATGCTTTTTATTCGGTACGATAACGGAAATCACCCAGCCAAAGAGTAAGAGTACCAACGGACAACCCGTTATTACCGTCCACTTCGGGCCGAAGCAACCAGAAGGCTATATCGATGCCAAGGGCCTTGAGCAAATGGCCCAGGCTCTTATAAAATATAAAAAAGGCCGGAATGCGAAATCCGGCAGGAAAGCACTGGCAGATCTGTTATCCAGGCTGCAGGTCGGGGATCGTGTTTATGTCAGTGTGCGTGAGGTGGACCTCTTTGACGGCGCACCGACTCTTGATCTGGAACGCTATCCCAAATTGCAGGGGGCAGCTCTAGTGATGCAGCAGGGGCTTATCAGGGCCATGGTTGGAGGAATGGAAAACCGTTTCTACAACCGGGCTGTTTCCGCAAAAAGGCTTATGGGATCAACTTTTAAACCATTTGTTTTTTCAGCAGCCCTGCAACTTGGCTGGAATAGTGTTGATCTTCTTGATAATCGCCGCAATGTTTTTGTCTTTATGGGGCGTCCGTATTTCCCAAGACCCGACCATCACAGCCCTTTTGATTTTGTATCAATGAGCTGGGCCGGCGTAAAATCAGAAAATGTTGCCGCTGTCTGGCTGCTCTATCATTTGACAGATAATCTGACTCTGCCGCAGTTGCAGGCCCTTGCCGGACATCTGCATATGGATCGGGAAAACGGGGAGAATTACCAGAGTTTTAAAGAGCGGATAAGGGATAAATATGGTATCCGCGTGACCCGCAGTACCCTGGAAAGGGCAGCATATGATCGAGCCGTTGTGAACCTGGAAACAGATTTTTTATTTGATGACAGGGCGGCAGATTACCAGCAGTTGAAACATCTTCCCTACGGGCTCAATTTTGACAGCTTCAGGGCTGATCAGGTTATGGCCCTGAAAAATCGCAAGCTGAAAAATCGGCAGAGGGTCGAGTTGAGACTACGGGCTTCACTTCTTGGTCGAAATTTTCTGGTCCTGCAAAGTGTGCAGAAGGCCATGTTTAAATATCGCGACTATCTGTATTCGCAGATGCGTCTTGAAATGGCTCCTCTGGATTATTTTGATTCCCAGACTGCAGCCCGGCCTGAAGGCGGTTTTTATCTTGATGAAAATGAAAAAATAATCTTTCTCCGTTCAGGGAAAAAACATATTCCCGATACCTGGCAGCTGCTTGATGAGTATGAACTTCGTCGCCGTCTCGAAGGGTTGCTTCCAGGAGAAGCCGATATGTTCTGGGAAAACATTGTCCTGAACGGATTGGTTTCTTCGTATGCTGTGAGCCAGGTGCAGCAGCAAATGCAGGAGGAACGGGCAGCATTTACCGACCGTAAGCCCTATTCCTTTGAGGTGCTTTCCAGTGTCCGGGATTACAAGATAATGCTGGGCCTGCAGTATCTCATTAAGCTGGGCAGGGAAGCCGGTCTTACAAGTACCTTGCAGCCAGTGCTTTCGTTTCCCCTGGGATCAAATGTTGTTTCTCTTGCTGAAACCGTGAGGATGTATGAAACAATGGTGACAGGGAATAGATATGATGTCCTTTTGCCAGAAGGTATTGAAAAAGAAGGCACTAATACTATTGACCAGGATGGACTTTCTATCATTGAACGCATTGAGGGGCCGGACGGGGATGTTATTTACGGACGGGAAGCTGAGGTCCATCCGGTTTATGATCCCGGGACCAGCAATGCTGTAAGCAATATTCTTGAAAATACAATTCGTTATGGAACCGGTACGTATGCCCGTAAAAATGTTCGACTTCATAGTAAAGATAAAACCAGAGAAAAAGAGCTGGCCAGGCTGAACCTGCCACTTCCGCTTCTGGGAAAAACCGGAACAGCAAACGATTATCGTAATGCGTCATTCATGGGGTATGTTCCAACTGGAATTGCTCCGGAAGGGGCGGCTCTTACCTTTCACCCTGGTTATACCGTGGGCGTGTATGTAGGCTTTGACAGTAATCTTTCAATGAAAAAAGGGAACACCCACATAACCGGGGCCCAGGGGGCGTTACATGCCTGGAGCAGTATAGCCAGGGCCTTGTATGATATGGAAAAAACAGGGGATAAACTGGATACTGTCGATCTCGTTTTTAACGGAGTTGCACTGAAATATCCGGACACTCACCAGATTTTTGTTCCGGCTGATCCTAAAAACGGTGGTTTGGTGCTTGAGGGGAAAGGGGGCTCAAAATCGCTGCTCTCTCCAGCCGGACCCGCAATTCTCAGTCATGGCCGGGTAAACGGAGCAGGTGTCTTTGAGCCTCAATCAAGGTTTATGCCTTTTTGGGTAAATCAAAACTGACAGCGCTGATCGCCGCAAGACGGAGTGCAATTGGACAGTTACGAAGATTCTTAACTGCTGTTCCCACGTGGAGCGATCATTTTTTTCCGTTGTTTCCAACAGTCATGGAAAATCCATGTTTTTGCTGTCAGGGCAAGAAAGCAATTGTGCAGGGGTTATTTTTTTGATATATTTCAAGATTATTGTATTGTAAATGTTGCCCTCAAAGTCAGCCTCTCGCCGCAAGCGGATCGGAGAGCATAAGTGCTTTATGTCCCAGGGGGCGAGGTATCTGGCTCGGGATACAATAAAAGAGAACTGATGGAAGTTTGGCCTTGTGCCTGTCTCACTGAGTTTTATTATTACAAAAAATACAAAAAATACAAAACAAGATATTGTCGGTAGATCCGGCCCTCCTGCAACATGGTGCCGGCTCTGCTAGCTGCCCCCTCTTATTGATGAAAAAATTATATCGACCTACCGGTTTACAACGTCATTCTCTTGCTGCCACCGCTCTGGCGGCTGCTTTTCTTTTTTCCGGCTGTGTCGGTGTGCAGAAAGTTGCGGCCCCTTATAGATCCGATGCTGCAAGAGATACCAGGCTCCAGCAGACAACAGACGCAACGGAATATGAGACGTATAACAGAGATGTGGTGCGTCCGGCGGTCGCTAGGATTAACGGGCGTATTGCCTCATATGAAGAACGTTTGCAGTCCTGGCAGGATGCGGAAGCCAGAAGAGCCGCATTTCAACTCTCAATTGATCTTGAGAATAAAAGACTGCGTTGTCAGCAGCAGGTCGTTGAGATCCTTTCCGGATACAGACAGCTCCATGTCGCTTTACTTCGAACACAATCCGTTGAGACCTCACGCCAGCT
>JALXCX010000026.1 GCA_026990725.1 Desulfobulbaceae bacterium | reverse complement strand
GAAGCCCTGGTCGCCGGGATTGCCTCCATCAAAAAAGCCGCGCTTGATGCCCTGTGGACTGACACGCCGGAAACGCTACCTGCAGATGACGAGGTGATCTGGTGGGAAGTCTGGCTTCGCACGAAAGATGACCCGCTCGGAGAAGCGGCATTTTTCAGGGAACATGCCCGGCACATGGGATTAACAGTTCTCGACGAAGAACTCAGATTTCCCGACAGAACCGTCATTGCCGTCCAGGGGAGCAAAGAGCAAATAAGCCGGTCGGTTAATCTGCTGAACTGTATTGCTGAACTCCGCCGCCTGAAGGAAGAAGCCGATTTTTTCAGCTCCATGGATCGGTTTGACCAGATTGATTGGTTAAACGCAGCCCTCAACCAGATAACACCGCCGGAAGCAAACAGTCCTGCAATCTGCATTCTTGATACCGGAATTAATCAGACTCACCCCTTGCTCAAACCGGTACTTGTGCCGGAATATATGGAGACCTGTGATCCGGCATGGGGAACAAGCGACCATCATGGTCACGGGACGGAAATGGCCGGTCTGGCTGCCTATGGAGATTTAACCGACTTACTGGCAGACAACACACCCACCGTCCTTGCCCACCAACTGGAATCAGTTAAAATATTGCCTCCCAACGGTTCTAACGAACCCCATCTTTATGGGCAAATAACCGCAGAGGCCGTTGCCCGTGCTGAAATATCTGCCCCGGACAGAAATCGAAATTTCTGCATGGCAGTGACCGCCACGGATTTCCGGGACGCAGGTCAACCATCCTCCTGGTCAGCCGGTATTGACTCGCTGTGTTCCGGGGCCTTTGATGAAACCCGGAGGTTGATTATTGTCTCAGCCGGTAATACCGAGCGGGAGGAGCGGCATAATTTTCCGCACAACAATCTTACCGAAGGTATTCACGATCCAGGCCAAGCCTGGAACGCGCTTACAGTTGGGGCCTATACGGAAAAGAATCACATCGATCCGACCCAATATCCTGACTGGCAAACAGTTGCCCCCCCCGGCGACCTGAGTCCCTCCAGCACAACCTCCATGGATTGGTCAAGAACATGGCCGATCAAACCGGATATTGTCATGGAAGGCGGGAACATGGGCCTTCACCCCACAACCGGAACCGCCGACAGTATAGACAGCCTGGAACTCCTGTCCACCAACTGGCAGCATGAATTAATGCGTCCCCTGGTGATTACGGGAGAAACCAGCGCCGCCACCGCCCTGGCCGCGCGTTTTGCCGCCATTATTCAGGCACAGTATCCGGAGTATTGGCCGGAAACCATAAGGGCCATGCTGATTCATTCCGCTGAATGGACAGAGGCCATGAAAAAAAGATTTGCCCCCTTTCGCGTCCAACGGGACCGCGAAAATCTGCTCAGGTATTGCGGTTACGGTGTTCCTGATCTTTCACGGGCCTTGTGGAGCGCAAACAACGCTCTTACCCTTGTTGCCCAGGATACCCTGCAGCCATTTGATAAAAAAGAAGGTAGGGTCGTCACCCGTGATATGCACCTGCATGCTATTCCCTGGCCGACTGAACTCCTTGCCCAACTGGGCAATACGCCGGTAACGATGCGGGTAACCCTTTCCTATTTCATTGAACCTAATCCGGCCAGAAGGGGCTGGGGCAAGAAATATAGTTATGCCAGTCATGGACTTCGCTTTGAGGTAAAAAGACCGCTGGAATCTCTGGAAAATTTTCAGACACGCATCAACAAGGCCGCTCGTGACGAGGAAACCGGCCGCTCAGGAGCGACTTCTCCCAGCGACCCCAACTGGATACTGGGGAAAAATCTTCGCAAAATCGGCTCCATCCATTCCGACACCTGGTCCGGCCCTGCTGTTGAACTGGCCCAACGGGGCTATATTGCGATTTTTCCGGTGATGGGCTGGTGGAAAACCAATCCCCGCCATGAACGATGGGCCAACAAGGCCAGGTATTCCCTCATCGTCACCATTAAAACTCCGGAAACAGAAGTCGATCTTTACACCCCGGTTGCTGCTATGGTTGCTGTCCCGGTAAATATTGCCATTGAAACATAGTCATCCCTTGACGGAAGGAAAACAGTGAACAACGGAGAACTGAAAAAACTGGAAGATAACCTCTGGAACGCCGCTAACTCTCTGCGGGCCTATGGTGGAATCAAGGCCTCGGACTATGCGGTACCGGTGCTGGGGTTGATCTTCCTGCGTTTTGCCGACAACAAATATACCCATGCCGAACCGGAGATTACAGCCGAGTATAACAGAGACAAGGGCAGCAGGCTGGAACGGAGCATTGAACAGGTGGCCATTGAAAAATGCGGTTTTTATCTCGCACCTGAGGCTCGCTACGACTACCTGCTTAATCTGCCGGGAGAGATCAAACATGCCCAGGCCATCAAGGAGGCCATGGAATCCATTGAGCGCAGCCAGGATGTTCAGTTTCAGGGAGTGCTGCCCAAGGAGCCCTATTTTGCTATCGAGAAGAAAAAGGAAGACATCCTGCCCCAGCTCCTCAAGCTCTTCTCCGATATTCCCGAGGATGCCTCCGGGGATGTGTTCGGCAAGATATATGAATATTTTCTGGGGAAATTTGCCCTGAGTGAAGGACAGAAAGGAGGAGAATTTTTTACCCCCACCTCCGTGGTTCGCTTTCTCGTCGAGGTTATTGAACCCT
>JALXCX010000025.1 GCA_026990725.1 Desulfobulbaceae bacterium | reverse complement strand
GGACGAAATGGAAGAAATGGGGGTAGATTTATTTTTCAGGCAATGTCCCTGTTTTTGTTAACAATCAACGCCAGGAAACGGCATAAATAGCCGAACAATCTATACACACTGACCCCAAGCACGACGCAATTATGATGAATGTCCAGGTAGTGCAAACTGCATATACCATATCGAAGTTGGTTGGTGGATTTGCTTGGGGCAGGTGATGCGGAACGTTCCAGATCTATCGGTAGCTCCAAGGGTAGTCACACAATTTATAAAAATATACGATTCAATAATGTGTTTATGTTGATTTGTGTCCGTTCTAAACGTATAATGTCACCATGAAAGACGTGTTGTATCAATATAATCCGTGGTGGGAAGAAGCATTCAAGAATGAGAATGTAAAACCCAGAGAAAAGTATCTTGTTGAGTTAAGAAAATATCTTGAGTTAAAACAGATAGTTATTCTTACCGGGCTTCGTCGTGTTGGTAAAACAACATTGATGAAGCTCATCATTGAGGAGCAAATAGCCGCAGGTGTTGAACCATGCCGGATTTTCTATGTAAGTCTAGATGACTATTTGCTTCACAGAAATAACATTATAGAGATTATTAATGAATTCAGAAAAGTTCATAAAATTAAAATTGAAGAGAAAGTATATCTCTTTCTAGATGAAGTTACATACAAAAACGATTTTCATGTTCAGCTAAAAAATATTTATGATTCCCAGAATGCCAAAATATTTGTTGCCTCATCATCGGCATCAATGCTTCGGGATAAAAAGGCCAGTTTGACTGGTAGAGCGATCACGCTAGAAATAAAGCCGCTCGACCTTGAAGAGTATCTATATTTCAATGGGATAACGATAAGGAAGAGAGATAGGCAATTATATAAATCCTATTTCCTCGAATATTGCAAAGTTGGAGGATTGCCAGAAAATGTCTTAAATCCAAACAGAGAATATTTAATGAATTTGGTGGATGACATTATACAAAAAGACATAACAGCTTTCCATGCCATCAAAAACCATCAGATAGTACGAGACTATTTCACCCTTTTAATGGAGCGAAGCGGGAAACAGTTGAGTATTAACAAAATCGGCAAAATTCTTGGCATCTCACCGGACACATCAAAAAGATATCTAACCTTCTTTGAGTCAACATACCTCATTCACCTTTTGCCTCGGTGGGGAAAAACAAATCAGAAGTTATTATCCGCCAAGAAAATATACGCTTCTGATCTTGGAATAAAATATATGTTCATGGGCGAACGAGATCTTGGCAGTTATTTTGAAAACTATATTTATTTGTTGCTGAGAAGTAGGAAGAATTTATACTATCTATATGAAAATACAACAGAAATCGATTTCCTAACAGAGGATAAGATTTTAATAGAATCAAAATTTTACGCCGAGCTTAACAAAAAACAGGAGAAGTTATTCAATGAATATCCAGCAAGAAAAAAACTGGTCATTGACTCTGTTGAAATGTTGGATAGCCTGCTTAAGGAGATTTAAAGAGAACAAATAAATGCACTACCCCATGAGCACGTCCGGTTTCATGTGTTTACCAAACATTTTACTACGTTTGAAATTGGTTGCTAAACTGGATGATGGAAAAGTGATTTCGGGTGTTATATGTATCGATAAACCGAATCGTCCCCCCCTATCCACCCACACGCATACTTTTTCCCTTTGCGGCCTCTCAAAATTGAGTTTTTGAAAAAAGATATTGCCCGTATCCCGCCCTTTGGGGTATTGATGAGAGGTTGTTTACGATGGAGGCGATTCTTTTTTCCGCCATTGTGTTGATATAATTTAAGACTGTAAGGAGTAGCCGTGGCTTTTGACAGTAACGACAATAAACGCTGGCTTTCAGGCAACGAGGCCATAGCCCGTGGTGCCTGGGAGGCCGGAGTTCAGGTTGCTTCCGGTTATCCGGGAACACCGTCCACTGAAATCATGGGCAATCTGGCCCGGTACGAAGGCGTGTACGCCGAATGGGCCCCCAACGAGAAGGTGGGCCTTGAGGTGACCATTGGTGCTGCTTTTGCCGGGGTCAGAGCGCTGGCCACCATGAAGCATGTCGGCCTGAACGTGGCTGCTGATCCGCTCTTTACCGCAGCCTATACCGGTGGTCGCGGCGGACTTGTTGTGCTTGATGCCGATGATCCGCAGATGCACTCTTCCCAGAATGAGCAGGATAATCGCAACTACGCCTTTGCCGCCAAAGTGCCCATGCTTGAGCCTTCTGACCCTTCCGAGGCCAAGGAACTGCTGAAGACGGCTTTTGAGCTCAGCGAGGAGCTTGATACCCCTGTTTTGTTTCGAATCACCACCCGCATTGCCCATGTCAAAGGCGTTGTTGAGCTTGCTGACCGGGTGGAGGTCAGCCCCGGCACCATAGAAAAAATGCCGGCAAAATTTGTCATGCTGCCGGGCAATGCCCGTGTGCGCAGGATGGAAGTGGAAAAACGGATGGCCAGGGCCCGTGAGCTGGCCGAAAGCCTGCCTGTTAACCGGGTTGAAGACGGTGACAGAAAACGTGGTTTCATCACCTCCGGCACCCCGTATAATTACGTGAAAGAGGCCTTCCCGGATGCGGCCGTGCTGAAACTGGGTATGGTCTGGCCGCTGCCTGAAAAGATGATTCGGGAGTTTGCCGACTCAGTTGACGAACTCTATATAGTTG
>JALXCX010000024.1 GCA_026990725.1 Desulfobulbaceae bacterium | reverse complement strand
GTGGCTGACAACTTGGTGAATGTCATTACCAGGTTGGTAATTATGATGCAATGGGCGCGGATGCACTGGTCAGAAAGGTTCTGGAAGAGGTCGGCATACGCAGGGAACGCTATGATCTGCAGTGGGCATCTGCTGCTGAAGCACCCCGCTTTGTCGAGTTGATCACAAAGTTCACTTTGAAAATGAAAGAACTGGGGCCCCTTGGCGAGGCAGAAGGATTGTCTCCTGACGAGGTCAAAGAACGCCTCAAGAAAGCACTTGATGCGGTCTCGAACCAGAGGGTGCGGATAAGTTTTGGCAACGCCACAAAGGCTGTCAGGAAAGACGGTGTCTGGACCCGGGACCATATTGATGAAATCATCAGCACCAAGACGGCCAAATCTCTTGATAAGGCACTTGGCTGATATTTTTTTGCTCTGTATCGCAGTCTGATTTTTGGAAAAATGATCAATTATAGGCGATGGCTTTCCGGTAGGGAGGCCATCGCCTTTTTTATCGAACAAAAGAGGATATAATGTCTGAATTTACCAATGTAACGGTCGTGAAAGAGGCGAATGTCTATTTTGACGGCAAGGTCACAAGCCGTACCATTCTCTTTGCCGACGGCACTAAAAAGACCCTTGGCATTATGATGCCCGGCGAATATGAGTTTGGCACAGAAAAAAAAGAGCTCATGGAAATTATGAGTGGTGAGCTCGAAATTCTCCTGCCGGGCAGCGACACCTGGCAGAAAATTACAGGCGGGGAATCCTTTGAAGTGGCAGCCAATGCCAAGTTTGGTCTTCGGATCAACACCATAACCGATTACTGCTGTTCCTATCTGGATTAATCAAATAGCTTTGTAAAAAAGTCCATAAGATTAAGACGATAGTGTGCCTGTAATTTTCTTCTGTCAACTCGCAAGAAGATAGTTTATACTATGCGGTTCAGTTGTGATAGAATTTTAGAAAAGGTGAATTCTAAGTAGTGATCAGCTTAAACTTCACTGCTTTTTTCGTCAGTAACCAGCATGGCTGGACCAAATTATGGGTCACAGCCACAATGAACAATGAAAGTGATGCAATAGCTGGAGTTTTGAACTCACTTTCATATAAATTAATGAATTTCAGGAGAAAGAAATGAAACTTATTCTTCTTGGCGCCCCGGGCGCTGGTAAAGGTACAGTGGCAAAGCTGTTGACGGCCATTGATGGTTCTGTTCAGATTTCAACAGGGGATATCCTGCGCGGTGCTGTGCAGGCTGGTTCTGATCTTGGCAAAGAGGCCGAAGGTTACATGAAACGTGGAGATCTTGTTCCGGATTCTCTGATCATGGGCATCATGGAAAAACGTCTGCAGGAGCCTGACTGTGAAAAGGGTTTTCTGCTTGATGGCTTTCCTCGTACCATTCCCCAGGCTGAGGAGCTTACAAAGCTGCTGGCAAAATTAAATATAACCCTTGATAAGGCGGTTAATATAGACGTACCCAAAGACATCATCCTGGATCGTCTCTGCACCCGCCGCACCTGTGAAAATTCTGACTGTCAGGCAATTTACAATGTAAAATCCAATCCGCCCAAGCAGGAAGGTATTTGTGATAAATGTGGTGCCAAGGTTGTCCAGCGTGAGGATGAAACCGAAGAGGCCATCAGTCATCGTCTTGCCACCTATAATGAAAAAACAGCACCCCTTATCGGTTTTTACGAGAAAAAAGGTCTGCTGTTGAGTGTACCGGCAGAGAGCAGTGATGCTGTTATTGCAGCGGTGAAAAAAGAGCTGGGTATATAAGTTTTGTAAACAGGAGTTGTTGTAAAAATTCTGTTGTTTATAATGCAGAAGTCCCTGGCTGGGCTTCTGCATTTTTTTTCATATTTTGCGGCCCGGCTGTCTACCTTGCCGTGCCCGTGGTTGAAGTCGCCTGACTGCTGCCAGCTGGGCTTGAGCTTTTATATCGTTTTTTGCCAAACAGGAGATAACTGATGAGTACTGCTGTGACCCGAACAGATTTACCTGCCCTTGGCCTGCTGCATCGCGGCAAAGTGCGGGATATGTACGAAATACCCGGACATGATGATAAACTGCTGATGATAGCCACAGACAGAATTTCTGCCTATGACGTGGTCATGGATGAGCCCATTGCAGGGAAGGGCAGGGTGCTGACCCAGATTTCTCTGTTCTGGTTTGAAAAACTTGCAGAAATTGTCCCCAATCACCTGATTGCCTCTGAAGTAGACCAATACCCAAAAATATGCCATCAGTACCGGGATCAGCTGGAAGGGCGTTCCATGCTGGTGCGCCGGACAAAGGTCATGCCCATTGAGTGTATTGTCCGGGGCTACCTGTCCGGTTCCTTTTGGTCTGCGTACCAGAAAAACACAACCGTGTGCGGCTTTGCCCTGCCCGAAGGCATGAAAGAATCAGATCAATTCCCGGAACCCCTGTTTACACCGTCCACCAAGGCAGAGCAGGGGCTGCATGACGAGAATATTTCAATAACCAGAATGGAAGAGATCATTGGCAGAGATGTGGCCCGGAAAATGGCAGATATCAGCATCAAGCTCTACACCTTTGCTGCTGAATATGCCCGCAGTAAAGGTATCATCATTGCCGACACCAAGTTTGAACTGGGCATGGTGAATGACGAACTCATCCTGATTGACGAGGTCCTGACGCCGGATTCCTCCCGTTTCTGGCCCCTT
>JALXCX010000023.1 GCA_026990725.1 Desulfobulbaceae bacterium | reverse complement strand
ATCCCAAGTGCCTGACAACCTCCATAAAGAAAATGTACTGATATGATGATATTCCCTTGAATTTTCATATCGTTACGGAAGAAAATCAATGTTGCTGTATTCTCCCGAGGTCAGGAGGTCTGAAGTTGGTTATAAAAGTTGAGAGAAGAAGAGGAAGAAAATCACTCATGCATTTTCAAACCGCCAAGTTTGATACATTTTCAGGTCGCCGCTGACACCAGCCAGTACCATAGATGCCTGGAAACACTATTGGGCTTGACAAGATTGGAAAAGGTCTGGTGAAAAGGAAGAGGAAAACATTGCTCCGGGGCCTGGAACTGATTTAACAATTTTTTTTCTTCAAAAGCCGGCAGCCAATCTATGGGCGGGACGGGCTCAAGATCGGCAAATATTTTTGCTGGACGACCAGTAAGATTTTTTTCGTTTCCATCAGTCCGCTCACGCAATGTTTCCAGAACCAGCCTGGTTGTCTCATCATCAAAAGGAGACCGGGGGCCTATGGTTGAATACAACCGAATAATCTGTTCTTTGCCCCGCAAACCTTCCCGACAGTATGTAGCCCATCGTTTCAGAGTATTATGTAAATAGGTATGCTTCCGCCCCGCATGATAAAGAATTGGTTCAATCCCTTTTACCCGCCAGCTCTTTTTGTCTTTTTCTCGGGCTGCAAAACTGCTCGCTGCAAACACATAAGGCCTGAAAAAACGATTATCTCCCTTGCGGCGTTCTGCAGCAATGGCATCGGTCATGTAGCGGATAACCGGGTCTTTAACACTGTATCCGACAAACAACACAATGAAGTTGCGAAACAACTCGCCGACAAAACGGCTGGCCCATCGCTCTGTCAAGTAAGCGGTGCCAAAGTCACCACTTGTAAAAACAAAATGTTCTCCATCCGGATTCACCCTGTCATCAATAATGCCATGAAGGTGTACCAGACTGTACCATTTATGCGGTTTGGGTACAGGGAGTTTGGGAGCTGAATCAATAAAAGGCTTCAGGGAGGGATCAGCCAGGATAAATCCCTGGTCAACATTGGTTGTGACCAGCCTCACTCTACCGTTTTTTGTTTTGGCAAGTTCAAGTATGGCTTTATGTGTGGAGAGATTTGCTCTTTTGGGAATACTAAGATGTTGGTTGATTTTTTTCCTGATCAGGAATTTATCTGCCCGACGTCTCGAATAATATCGATGTTCCAGCAGTTCAAGTACCCTGTCATAATGTTCTTCCCGGTAGGCCTTTGCTTCCTGTTCATTCATCTGGTCTGGAAGAGATTCGTAAATCTGATCGATCAGACCTCCAAAACCAGCTATGCCTGCCTGACGTGATATTCCGGCACCGCAAAAGAACACAAGTCTACCATCATCTCTTGCCTCCAGCAGTTCCAGGGGGATATCTGGCGCACCTTTTTTTGTGATGAATTTCATAATGTTGAGAACAGATTACCCGGCAGGAAGAACATTGTTTTCGTTGTCATGCTGGACTGCGGCTCTGTTCTGGAGGCAGGATACTCTATAAGCCTGACACACCATTTCTTCTAATAGCCACTTACATCACACAAGAACTGACCTGAATTTATTTTTTTTTTATGACATCAACGGTTTTACCAAAGAAAGACAATAGGTAATCCCTGGGATCATTGGCCTGTTGTAATTCGTGTCCAGCAATGTCTGTCACGGCCTTCTGTGTACCTCCTCGTTAACCTGCATAAAGCAAGCTACCTGAACAAAGAGTGCTTCTCTTGTTTTCAGTGCCTGTTCTTCAATTTTCACGGCGCTTGCCGGCGTGTGGTTTTTTGTGCACAAGTCACTTTGGTTCAGTTGTAGTCCCTCCTTTAATCAGGGGGCTCTCCAACCCAATTCATCAATGAATATCACCTGGGGTATTCGTCGTAGTCCCTCCTTTAATCAGGGGGCTCTCCAACTTTGGGTTGCCACTCATTGCCTTAGGGCTTTGGGTGTCGTAGTCCCTCCTTTAATTAGGGGGCTCTCCAACAATTTCTAAAGATTATAGTACTAAGGAAAAGGAGGTCGTAGTCCCTCCTTTAATCAGGGGGCTCTCCAACCCTGGACTGTTTTGAAAACGTTGTAAATCCAATTGGTTGGGAGCCTGTTTTTTAGACATCAAATCAACCTTTTTCAGTTAACTTTTTTAAAGTAAAAAACTGCTTATATTTTAATGAGTTATGGCGGTTTATTTTTTTTAGCCGCCATCCGAGCAAACACATTCAATTAATTTCCTAAAAACGGTAAGATGCAATTATTGTAACGGTTATAAATGAACTGGAAATATTTCATGTCCGTTAATTGTTTAATATTACGCCAAAAAATATCATTACTGCCATTTCGGTCCTTCCAACTATTTGTTATTTAAGATCATAATCAGCATTCAGGCACTATCTGTAAGTCGTTTATACCGGTTTTCCAGTTCGTCCTTCAAGTCCGTATTCAGTTGATCATATAAACGCCGTAATGTGGCTACCAGTTCCGGGTTTTCCAGTTTGAGCAGAGCCTGTTCCTTCTCAACTTGTGCAAGGTCATACTTTACATACAGTGTAACTATTCAGCGAAAATAATGGATTGACAGCTATTTTTTACTTGACATGGTTTTGGGCGTATTCTTGTAAAATTGATATTGGTCAGTGCCTGGACAGAGATAGGGGCAAGGTGTCCACAGGTG
>JALXCX010000022.1 GCA_026990725.1 Desulfobulbaceae bacterium | reverse complement strand
TGGCGGTACTACCGGAACTGCTGGGAACGGAACGCCGGAAGGTGACGAGCAAATTCTGATAAATGCACCCGTTGCCACGTTAACAAATATCCCTCCAAACAGTGTTCCTCCTGATGTGAACTTGACGATCAGTTTCAGCCCTGCCGGTAATAATCCAGGATTTAATTCAAGAGGTTTGCCGTATCAGGGTCGGATCGGCACTGTTGTTTTTGATAATAATAACGATAAAAATGGGGATGGTGTTCTCACCAACGATGATGCCCGTTGGTACCGGGTTTCTCTGTCTGTGGCAGGTTATATTAAACTGGAAATGAGTAAAAATGGTGCAGATGCGGCTCCGGTCTGGCAATAAAATTATGAAAAAAAGACAAATACTTCAAAATCAGACAGGATTTACACTGGTTGAGCTTCTGGTTGCTCTTGTGCTTTCCGGGCTGGTTGTCTGGATGGTCTATTCTTCTTATACCATTCAGCAGCGAACCAGTGTCCGGCAGGACGCGGTCTCGGAGATGCAGCAGAATATCAGGGCTGCACTTGTCCTGATGACAACTGAGATGAAAATGGCAGGGCTTGACCCCAGAGAACACTCAGGTGCGGGCATTACCAAGGCCTTACGCGGACGTTTCAGTTTCACCTTGGATCGTTACGATAATGCCGGAAACTTATCTCCCAATGATAGTGTTAATGACCCCAATGAACATGTGTCTTTTGGCTTTTCCGCGACTGATGATGCGGATGATGATGGTGTGCCGGACGTAGCTCATGCCGCTCTTAGCCTGGGCCGGGATGTTGGAGGCGGCTACCAGCCGATTGCTGAGAATATAGAAAGGATCGAGTTCTTTTATACCTTAAAAGGCGGGGCGACAGCTCTTGATGTTGCCGCAGGACTTGAGAAAAATATAGTTTCTGTGACAATTTCACTTTTGGCCAGATCCAGTCGAAATGATTCGAATTATAATGATGCCGCTGTTCACCCATCCGGTTATAGATCCGGTTCCGGTGCGCCCTGGGGACCGTTTAACGATGGTTATCGACGTCGTTTGCTCACTACTGAAGTTAGACTCAGGAATATGCCAAAATGAAATTAACTCGCTTAAAACACAAACATTCGTTTACTGAAGAGGGGTTCACCCTTATCGAGGTGGTCATTGCTCTTGGGGTGGTCGCAATAGGGATTTTATCCCTTATGGCTCTGCAGCTTAATACCATCAAGGGAAATGCTTTTGCAAATACCATGACAAGAGCAACCTATACTGGCAGTGATGTCATAGAACTTCTGCTGGCAAAACCGTACAGCGATCCTGTTTACGCTTCTAATGATCCTAATGATGTTGATGACAAACATAAAGCAGAAGAGGAACTTGGCGCAGCCAACCTTGCTTCGGGGGTAACAGGTGTCACTTGGACTGTCATCCCCGGTATTGTAGCAAACACCAAAGACATTACCGTCAATGTTGCTTACCGTGATAATGTTGCTAACCCTAATAAAAATGATCCTAATAAAAGTGATATAAAGAATCTTATTTTAAAGTTCAGCAGGGGAAAATTATTATAATGAAGATTTTTTCTGTTTTTTTAAAGGGCAGGGCCCGTGATGAGGGCGGGTTTGTTCTTGTGACTTCGTTGTTGCTGCTCGTTGTTCTCACGTTGATCGGTATTTCCTCCATACGAACGACAACATTTGAGGTCAAGGTATCTGGGAATGATCGGGTCACCAAACTTAATTTTTTTCAGGCAGAAGGCGCAGCCAAAACAGGGGCGCAAATATTATTTGATCGTGATCCTGCAGCGAATAAAGATCTGTTGCTGCCAGATTATAATATTCTTGCCACGGATCACTCTGGTTTACTTGATAATCCTGATAAGAAAAAGCCTTTTGATGATGTTGAGAATCTTGACGATAATGGTGATGGTGCCATAACAATGGATGATCTCATTCCAGCAGGCAAATCATATGATCTGGGCAATAATATAGAGAGAGCCAAAGTGGTTATTCTTCCTGCTGAAAATACATCGCTTAAAGTAGGGCAAAGTCGGTTGTATTCGTATGGTGCCTACGGCGCATCGAATGCTGAAAAGGGCTTTGCGTTGGTTCAGATTGGTTTTAAAAAGAGATTTTAAGGATAGAGCTCAATAATTGAGTAGATCAGAGAAATGAGCTTTGAGGTATGACAATGAAAGGGATAAACATGAGAAAATGTAAGAAAAGAGCGCTATATCTGCTCGTTTTGGCTTTTTTTGCCATGGCACCAGCCTCGCTATGGGCGCAGGTAAGTATAACAGCGCAGGATAGTACTGCCGGAGAAGGCAATGGCGATACCGGGGCCTTTTCAGTGACCCTAAATCCCGTCTCGCCTACAGCAACAACTGTAAATTATACTGTAGCCGGGACCGCTACTTCTGCTTCTGATTACACTGCTTTATCAGGCAGTGTAATCGTCCCTGCCAATCAGTCGTCAGCAGCTATAACAGTAACCGGCCTTGCCGATTCCCTGATAGAACCTGATGAGACAGTAGAAATCACACTGACTGGCACAGATAACGCGGTGATAACAGTCAATCCTGCGGCAGATACGGCAACTGTGACAATAGTGGATGTGCAGACAGGGACCGTGAAAATTTTGGCCACGGATGCTGATGCGGATGAAAGTGGAGGAAATGGTGGTCAGTTCCAGGTGAGTCTGGA
>JALXCX010000021.1 GCA_026990725.1 Desulfobulbaceae bacterium | reverse complement strand
ATGATACTTTTTTCAGCAATAATAATGCCGGTTCGCACTGCAGGCAATCCAAATTTAGAGAGACTCATGCAGACAACAACCTGCTCATTCCAGAACGGAGTTGCGTCTGTATAAATAATGCCTGGAAAGGGCAACCCATAAGCATTATCAAGAATCAGGGGAATCCCATGTTCTCCGGCAAGCGCGGCAAGCCCCTGCACCTCATCATCAGTAAGAACATTTCCTGTTGGATTAGTTGGTCGTGAAACACAAATTGCACCAATATCATCAGTAATGTGCAGTGCATCAAAATCTACACGATATTTAAAGAGATCCTCTTCAATAAACTCAATTCGGGGTTTGACCGCTCTAAAGAATTCATCAGATAAGCCAAGATCAGCATATCCTATATACTCCGGGGCAACAGGAAGAAGAATTTTCTTTTTTCTGTTGCCGGAAAATTTACCAGCCAGCATGTTGAATAACAGGAAAAAACCACCCTGGCTCCCGTTTGTCAGGCAAATATTTTCAGGTGTTACTGACCAGCCATATTCATCCTGAAGCATTTCTGCCAAGGCCTGGAGAAACTCTTTTTCCCCTCTGGGAGGATCATAAATACCAATAAACTTCTTAAACTCATCAAGGTTACCGGCTATCTTCAGAGTTTCCTCACGTAAAGCACTCTGAACCTCAGGGATATGACCGGGATTTCCACCGCCCATCATGATCATGCCACCTGTAGCAAGAGCATTACCGAGGTCATCCATGAGCGAAAGTATTCCGGCACCCTCAGAAAAACGTTGAGCAAACAGCGAGAACTCTGACATAATTATTTATTGAAGTAAGAATTAATATTATCCAGTAGGAATTAAACGATTTTGCTATTTGACGCAATTTATTCTTGTCCACATTTCTGAAAATGTACTGCCCTACGGGGGGGGAAGTAGTACCTATAATGCCCCAAAAGGATCGAATCTACTGAAAAGCAATAAAAAAAGGGCTGTACCGATCACCCGGCACAGCCCTTGAAAATTGCTTAAGCACAGTCAGTGTTCAATCAAATCTTCGAGTTTAAGGCGAAACTCCTGGGCGAGATTCGGGTCTGCAATTTCAGCTGCAATCATAGCCACAAGCTCAGTCAACCTCGTAGGAATTTCGGGCCCGGAAGCTTTCCATTTATCAAGATCATCCTGAAAAACCATACCGGCTATCGGACCTATGGCAGCCGCCAGGGTCTCTTCAATTTCAGAATAAATACGCTGCAACTCTCCTATTACCTGTTCGTCTACGATAATGCTCTCAGGCTGAACAAAATCCGGCTCGGCTTCCATGCTTCCACGGGATAAATCCTCTCGCATGTCGGCAACAAGCATTCCAGCTGTTGTTGCTACGAGCGAACAGTTGGCATGCGCCTCACAAATCGTCAGCAAAACAAGTCCGGCATCAAGAGGCATACCGACAACAGCATATTTATCATAGCGAAAATGGATGGATTGGATACTTAAATCAGTCATGGCACCCATTTGCAACAAACGCAGAAGATGGGTGCCAATGGTATGGAGTGAATCCTCGGATACCCCAGGAAGAAGTTCTTGACAAACTGGGCCTTCTTTTTTGTCAAATATACATGACCCGCTCACTCCGGGAATAACAGAAATTTCATTCAGCAATTTTCTCATATCAATTCTGTCGCTCTATTTATGAGCCAAAGCCGGACGCAACCTTGCGGTTACATCTGCAATTGAGGCATGTTCATCCAGCAGCAGACCAATTATCATTCCCGCTCCAGGCAAAATCAACAAAATATCATTATTGTTCATGACCAGCCGAACACTCTGTGGCCCCCTGACATCAAGACTTTTACGAATCTGGATACCGCTTACTATACAATATGTTATAAAATCAGCTATTTTCTGATTTTTAGACGACTGTGTTATCATCTTCCCCTGCCGGTTAAGCAAGTAATAATGCTTTACCCCCGCTGTATCGACTATTGTTTCAATCAGTTTCTTAAGCGCCGGATTTGCCTGCATGCTGGCAGCAACAGCCTGATTTGCCCGTCTTGGCACCAATGTCTCAGGATCACTGGACTCATCTATGCGTGTAGCGGCATTAAGGAGAATGTGTGCAAGAGGAAGGGTTATCCTGTGAATTCGATCTTCGGGCGGGTCGACCCGAAACATGGGTTGATTAAAGGACAACAGGGTATAGGCAGCTTCAATTCCTGTCTGTTGAGCACATTCAGCATCAACAAGTTCACCGTCCTCAAAGAAAAAGTACCCTCCAGCCCCTTCAGCCGAGACATGCAACGCGCAGGTTTTAGTTTCCTGTTCGAGCATTTGCAGAAAAGAGGCAAGAGATACCCCGCCTATATGTCCGTCTGCCTGATTGTTGTCAGCTTGTGCCATAATTTTTTGAATACAGGAGAAAGAACCTGTAACTTTTTTTATTTTTAGCCCAATACCCCAACCTTAGGTGCGTTAATTACGCCCCACACCCATTGGCTTGCGGCGGGACAGGTTGTTTTCTTCTTTACCAATTATTTAACAATATCACTCAACCCAAGGTTTTAAAAATAAAAAATAGATTTTTTATTTTTTCACGGCAGTACCCCACAAAAAAAACAAGTGACGACATGGTACGTTTTACATTGTCTCGGCAACAGATAAACTATCATTGTTCTGCCCGCAACGAAGGTACCTCATCGTTATAATGAAGAAAACTTTCTTTTGTTTGCTTCAGATCTTCCTTTCGCCCAAACAGTGTTATGATATCCCCTTCTTCAAAGAGCGTATTGCCCCGGGGGATAATTATCTGGCCGTCTCGTTCTACAGAAATAACATTGACAGAAACTGGAAATGTTATCTCCTGCAGCGATTTTCCCAAGGCATAGCTATTTTTTTTAAGAGGAAATTCAATAAATCCATTATACTCCTCGCGCCGCAGACGGGTCTGCTGCTCAAGCAGCAATCCTCGCTGCTTCCTGACGATCCCCACGTCGTAGGCACGAAGAATATCACTACGACTTATCAGACCGAGAAGTTGATTTTTCTCATCCCTGCTGACAACAGGTAACCGGGCAAGATCACGTGGGGACATCTTGTTGATTGCTGACCAGACAGGATCGTCCGGATAAACAGTGAGCGGATCCTTAACCGCGACTTCTCCAACGGTCATTCCCCGCAGGTTGGCCGCCGTGTCAACCAGAGACTCCTCCATATCCTGAAGTGTGACAAATCCCCATAACTTCCCCTGATCATCAAGAACAGGAAATCCAAGAAAATGTGTTTCCTGAAACTGTTGATACAACTCGGCCAAAGGTTGATTTTTACCTATTGTTACAGGCTGTTCATTCATAACTTCTCCGACCTGTACTCCCTGCATAATATCCATATCACGTCCCTCGGCAAAACGAATGCCCCGACGGGACAACTTGATCGAATAAATTGATTCGGGAAACAGCGCCTGAGCAAGATAAGAGGCTGAGACAGCAGCCACCATCAAGGGCAGAATCAACGAATAATCATTGCTCATTTCAAACACAATGAGCATAGCGGTGAGTGGTGCCCGTGCACAGGCAGCAAAAACAGCAGCCATGCCAACTAAGGCGTAAGCCCCTGGAGGGCCGGCAATTGCTGGCTGCCAGGTAGAAAACAGAACACCCATGGCACCGCCCAGCACTGCTCCGGTAAAAAGAGCTGGCGCAAAAACACCACCCGAATTACCTGAACCCAATGTGAATGAAGTCGCCAGCGGCTTTAAGATAATAAGAAGGGCGAGCAGCCAGAAATTGACAGAGCCCTGCAAAGCCTCTTCTATGAAAGTAAACCCCGAACCATACACATGGGGAATATTCTCAATAAGCGGCATACCAAGCTGGAAATCGGTTACACTGGAAAAACCTACTCCCGGCAGATGCAAATAGACAAAACCAAGCAGACCAAGCAGAAAAGCTCCAACGGCGGGTTTAAGAGCCAGGGGAAATTTCCATTCATCAAAAATATCCTCAAACCATGCCAGTAACCGAATAAAGAAGACACCGACAACAGCTGCCGACAAACCCAATAAAAGATAAAAAACCAGGGTCAACGGAGAATGCATACTGTATGCAGGGACTGTAAAAGCCGGCCGGTCCCCCAGAAACATCTGACTTATAATCGAGGCTGAAACAGAAGCAATAACCACGTTGCCAAACATCTTGACCTGCAACCCGCTCAGCAGAACTTCAATAGAAAAAGCGACCCCGGCGATTGGAGCATTAAACGTAGCCGCAATACCGGCTGCAGCACCGCAGGCGACAAGATTCTTAATACGATCATCAGATAATCGTAACATCTGGCCAAGTCCGGAACCAAGAGCAGATCCGACCTGAACAATGGGCCCTTCCCGACCTGCTGAACCTCCTGTGCCTATACACAATGCCGAAGCAATAATTTTCGCAATGGCCACCCTGGGACGTATCCGCCCTCCCCTGAGCACAAGGGCCTGCATGACTTCAGGGACACCATGACCTTTCGCTTCACGGGCAAACCAGGCAATGAGCGGGCCAACAAGCAAGGCTCCACCAACCGGAACAACAACATAACTGAAAAGACCAAGATGTGGGAAAAGAAAACGGATAGTGCTATACGATCGGGTCTGAATCAGGGCAATAAGACGAATAAAAAAAACAGCAGCAAAACCGGTTGTCGTGCCAATTACTGTAGCAAGAATAAGAAGAAGAAGCCCTTCAGGCGGGGCCAGTCTGTCCAGTATCGCAGCGTAACGGTTTTTTCCATCTTTCATTATCGGCCAACATATTGTTTTTTCGGATAATCAAAAAACAAGAATTCTGCCTGTTTATTCTGTTGATATCCATATATATCCTTCCAGGAATTTATAGCAAGTCCATACGCGACAATGCCACAGGTCGGGACATTATAAATATCCACTGGAGCCAGGTCATTCACCAGATCGGTTAATTCAAAATTATGGCCAACAAGGAGCAAACGCTGACAACGATCATTTTCCTGACTAATCACCTTATACAGTCCACTGGTGTTGGTGTCGTAAATACGATGCCGAATTTGGATTACATCACTGCACAACTGCATGCCCCTGCATAATCTGGCGGCTGTCTTCCGGGCTCTTTTTGCTGGACTGCAGATAATCTGATCCGGAACCATCCCCCTCTGAGCCAACCGTTTTCCCATTATCGGGGCATCATGCTTCCCTCTTTTGTTTAAGGGACGCTCCGGGTCAGAAAGCTTTGGATTCTTCCAACTTGACTTGGCATGTCGACAGAGAAGCAACTGTTTCATAAAAAAAGACCTGTTTTCTCAAAATGTGTCATCTGTCCGGTTTTAAGACCGGTAATCGGCGTTAATCTTGACATATTCATAAGAAAAATCGCAGGTAAAGATATCTGCTGTTTCGATTCCATCATGGAGATCAATAGTTACGGTAAATTCATTCTGTCGCAAAATTTCTGTTGCCTTTTTTTCTGCCTCAACGCCAAGCCCAAGCCCATTTTCAACCATCATCACATCATTAAAAGATATGGAAACTTTCTCGGGATTGAACCGGCAGTCAGATCGGCCAAGAGCGGCAATAATTCTCCCCCAATTAGCATCTTCGCCAAAAAAGGCTGTCTTAACAAGGGCTGAATTGGCAATGGTTCGGGCAGCATTAATGGCTCCGGATTTCTCGCGTGCGCCTGCTACACGAAGAGTAACGACCTTTGTTGCCCCCTCACCATCAGCGACAATCTGCAAAGCCAGATCCTTGAAAACTCCCTGGAGTGCCTCGGCAAAGATCTGCTGTCCTTCCTGATTATCTTCATCAATCCACTCATTTCCGGCAAGGCCGTTGGCCATAACAAGAACGGTGTCATTGGTTGACGTATCGCCATCAATTGTTATTCTATTAAAAGTCGTCTCCACTCCAGACCGGACAGCTTCTTTAAGTGCGGGAAAGGCAATCTGCGTATCAGTCACTACAAAGCAAAGCATGGTTGCCATATCGGGCATGATCATGCCAGACCCTTTGGCAATCCCCATCATCTTGATTTCAGTTCCATTTATGCACACTGTTGCCGTTGACACCTTGGCAACTGTATCTGTTGTCATGATAGCCTGGGAAAGATCATCAAATCCTTCGGAAGCCAGCTTTTCAACAAGTTCAGGCATGGCCCTGGCGAACGGTTCTGACTCAAGCACCTCGCCAATAACACCGGTTGAAGCCACCTGGACCAAATTCTCGTCAAGACCCAGCTCCCGAGCCGCAAGAGCCGCGGTTTCGATGGCTGTCTTGATCCCCTGCTCTCCTGTACAGGCATTGGCATTCCCGCTGTTCACCAGTATTGCCTGGGCTCTGCCCTGCTGCAAACGCTCAATATCAAGCAGTACTGGTGCGGCCTTTACTTTACTCGTCGTAAACACACCAGCTGTAACCGCCGGGACTTTGGAAAAAATCAAACCAAGATCAAGACGATTACTGTAACGTATGTTTGCAGGAACTGCTGCTGCTGAAAAACCCTTTATCTTCATAATGACCAATTTTTAAATAATTTTGACAGATTATCACTTTTTTTATCTATTATACAGTAAAGTCTCAGAGTTGTGTAGAGTTGAAATTGTGCTCCATTTTTTCCTGCGTTTACAAGATTAAACTCAGGATGAAGATATCAGGTTCTCTGCTCATTTGCAGAGGCGTTACAAAAACGATCATACAGACATGGAACATATCAACTGGATAATAACTTTTCTGATTTTTCTGACAGATCTTGCTCTCCGTATCGGGCTTTCTGTCCGGGTTATCATGCGCAAAAGAGCCGCAAGCGTTACTTTGGCCTGGCTGGTCGTCATCTTAATGCTCCCCGTTGCCGGAGCAGTCATTTACTTAATGTTTGGCGAAAACAGACTGGGAGAAAAAAGGGCCCAAAGGGCTGCTGCCAACCTGAATTTTCTTCATGAGTGGTCCTCACGCCTCAAGGGAATTCGAGACGTTGATCTGCAAAATATCAACCCGGAATGCGTGCCGATCTGTCGACAGATTGCTGCCTATTTTAATATTCCGGCCCTGCCGGGCAATGAGCTCCAGTTAGTTGACACTTCTGATCATTTTTTCACTGAGCTGATACATGACATTAAAAAGGCTTCAAATTTCTGTTACTTACAGTTTTACATCCTGGAAAGCGGAGGAACTGCTGATGATGTACTTGCTGCAGTTATAGATGCCGCAAACAGGGGAGTTGCCTGCAGAATCATGCTGGATTCAATTGGCAGCCGAAAATTTCTTAAAAGTAAAATACCCAAAAGATTGCGCGCGGCAGGTGTTGAAGTTATCGAAGTTCTGCCGGCGGGACTGTTCAGGTATTTTTTTGTCCGAGTGGATCTAAGAAATCACAGAAAACTTGTCATCATAGACTCAATAACTGCCTATACAGGAAGCCAGAATCTTGTTGACCCTAAATTTTTCAAACAGGACAGTGGCGTTGGCGAATGGAAGGATTCCATGGTACGGATCAAAGGGCCGATAATCGAGGTAATGCTTGCGGCCTTTCTCTACGACTGGACCTTGGAAACAGGTGGATCCATTGACACCTTGCTTGAACAGAAAAATCTTTTCCAACGTAAAAGCGCCGGGAACGCTGTTGTGCAGCTCGTCCCTTCAGGCCCCGGCTTTCGTGAAGACGCAATCCATGACCTGTTGCTGACAACAATCTATGCCGCCCGTGAAGAAATTATTCTTACTACGCCGTATTTTGTCCCGGATAATGCGATCCTGTCAGCTCTCAAATCTGCAGCTGGCAGAGGCGTCAGGGTAACGGTCGTTGTCCCGCAGAAAAATGATTCTAAACTTGTCCATTATGCCAGCCAGGCCATGTTTGAGGAACTCATCCAGGCGGGGGTTCATATAATGCTTTTTTCAAATGGCTTACTGCATTCAAAAACAATCACCGTGGATAATGATTTCTGCCTGTTTGGCTCTGTCAATTTGGATATGCGCTCTTTCTGGTTAAACTTTGAAATGACACTTTTTATTTACAACAAAGAGTTTACCGGCCAGTTACGAAAACTTCAGACAGACTATATCGCCGGTTCGAACTTTTTGGATTTGGCAGCATGCCATAACAGATCATTTGGTCAGCGATTCAAGGAAAACGTGGCGCTTCTTGTCGGACCGCTCTTGTAACTCCAAACATAATATTTTCATGGAGCCTGGCACAACACTTTGCTGATTTCATATTTTTTAGTTTTGTGGTAAGCAACATCAGACGATTTTTTCGTTCAAAATGGTTTCTCAAGGAGTTGGCATGGCAGCAAAACGACGGGCAACGAAAAAAAAACCTTCTGCTAGAATAGCAAATTCTCCAGCCCGACTTTCCCAAGTCATTGAAGAGGCTTTAACCCGCATCGGCAAGAATATTGATAGAGTTGAAAACCCCGGAGAAGATTGGAAAAAAATCCGTAAGGTTTTGCGAAGAAAAGACAAAGATAAAATCCTCCGTACGGCTCTTGAAAAATATTCTAACTCCGAAGAACTCAAACCCTTCCAGGCAGAACTTATTAAACTGCAGCGCCATCTCGAACGCACCGGTAAAAAAATGATCATACTTTTTGACGGACGTGATGCTTCAGGTAAAGGAGGGACCATACGTCGAACAACACGATACATGAACGAAAAGCATTACCGGGTTGTTGCTCTTGGCAAACCGAATCATGAACAACGCACAGAACTGCACATGAAACGTTATATTGAACAGTTTCCCCGTTCCGGGGAAATGGTCCTCTTTGACCGTTCATGGTACAACCGGGCCATGGTTGAGCCGGTTATGGGATTTTGTACAAAAGCACAATACAAACGTTTTATGAAAAAAGTATCCAGCTATGAAAAAAACTTTATCGATGACGGCCAGACAGTTTTGTTGAAACTCTACTTCTCTGTTTCAAAGGATGAACAGTCTCGACGTTTTGAACGCAGAAAAAACGACCCGTTGCGACAATGGAAACTCAGCGAGGTCGACCTTCAGGCCCAGGACCTATGGGATGAATTTACAAAAATGAAGTATCAGCTTCTTAAAAAAACGCATTCTTCAAGTTCCAAATGGTTTATT
>JALXCX010000020.1:1806-2717 GCA_026990725.1 Desulfobulbaceae bacterium | reverse complement strand
CCATTATCAGGGAAAGTATGGGTGTTAATCACAAGTTATAATGCTTGTGCTATTACGTGGCTTCCGAGCCTTGAGTCAACACAATTCCTCAGCACTTGCCGCTTATTCGGTATCTTGTAATCCCTGAGCGATATACCAAGCTCTTCTTCCCATTCGCTAATTTTGTTCTTGCTCCGTATTCCGGCGGCAGGGAGTTTAATGTCTGGTATGTCGAAATTTGCCCACAAGTAATGCCGGGCTACCTTTTGCGGTTTTACCAGGGGTTTATAGTACGATATAGTGTTTTCAACCACATATTTGCCTTGACAATGGTATTGCAAAAATATGATTTCCTCATAGAGTCTCATGTCAGGGTAAAGCGCCTTGTACCCTTTCGCTCGTACCCCAACATTATAGCGGTATTGCCCATGTGTAGGGCATGGTGGCGAAGACCATATAAAATCAAACTTGTCATACATTTCCAGCAAGTATTCATGGGCATCCCCTACAACTATGGTATCATTTGGGAATCTGTCTTTATAAGCTCTGGCAATCTCCGTCTCAATCTCCACAGCCGTCACATTAATGTTATCCGGCCACAATGCCCTGTTCCCACCGATTCCTGCGTAGAGGGTAAGCGCATTACAACAAGTCACTACACTTGACCCGCACCTCGTTGGCGAATTTTGTTGCTTATTCTCGTTCATCGGTTTTTATCTCCTTTGGTTGCCAGCACCACGGCGGGCAAGTGAGTTCGGTCGTTAGCTTATGATTACTATTTTTTCCGAACAAGTCAGAACTTCTCCTTTACTGTGATATTTATCAAAGAAAGGATACGCATATCTAAATTTATCGGCTTCATTTTTCGTTTTGAATATTTTTGCATCTGACAATAAATATGTAACTTCTAATGACCCTCCAAACTCCATTGA
>JALXCX010000020.1:0-1796 GCA_026990725.1 Desulfobulbaceae bacterium | reverse complement strand
TCGCGCCCCTCAGCTTGAACCGTTATAATGCTAAAATACTCTGTTGCTTGGGCGCTGGCTTTTCAAGCGCATCAAACAGCCGGGGTTTTGTCCGGTAGGCTTCTTCAATCCGCTCGCAGGCAATGTCAAAGTATTTTGGTTCACGTTCAATGCCCACGAATTGCAATCCTTTACGGGCGCAAGCTACTCCGGTGGTTCCGCTCCCCATGAAGGGGTCGCAGACTGTCTTTGCATCAGGCGCATGAGATAAACACCATTCCATTATCGGTACAGGTTTTTGGGTTGGGTGTACTCGCTTTTCTTTTTGCTTCATGTTCTCTTGTAACATTCCATTCCATGTGTGCTTTATCATTCTGACAGGCTGATCAATATTAGTCCAGGCAAGTTCGCAATCAGCAAATTTCGTGGTTCCGTTATCTTTGTTCCACACTAAAAAACATTTCGTTTCTGGCAGGCCAAAATAATTACCTCCCCATATTATCTGTACCTCTGACTTAGAGGCCATCAATAGAAAAAGCCAAAATGGAGGCGTTGAGCTATCCCAATCCGTAGTCCCATAATCTCTCTTATACGCTGCACCACCTTTGCTTTTTGTGCCAGCGGCCTTTTTGAGAGTTGTATCAATATTGATACCGTAGGGGGGATCTGTGAGTAGTAAATCAAAGTCCGGTAACTGTGGCAAAATCACGGCACAATCGCCCTGGTACAAAACACAGTCGCCGACAACCTCTTTCCTTGCCGCATTATAACAAGTCACTACACTTGACCCGCAGGCCCGCGCGCTACCTTGAGTTAATTTTTCCATTTGGCTACGCTCCTATTCTTTCCTTGCACCATAGGCGGGCAAGTGAGTTCGGTCGTTAGCTGAACTTTAAAACATGCTTCCATTTCTCTTGTATTCTACATTTCACCCAATGCAACGGGAGAAAACCTTTCCTTGCCTGTTTTCGGCTGAACGTCACCATACGTCTTGCAAATTTATATTTGACGTGCATGTTTATCCTCAAAAAAATAAAGCACTTTGGCATAAGAGAAACGCCATAGATCAAGTTCTATGCTTCCAGGTTCAAACCACCAACAGCTTTTAAAATCGCTTCTTGAAAAACCAAGATTCCTTTTCCCTTTAAACCAAAACCCAAATCGTACCGTACTCTTTGACAAATTAAGCTGTATATACAGTGTAGCAGTCTCTTTGCATGGTCGGTAAATTCCGCAGCTAACAAGGCGTTTCAAGGGACTTGCTACCCTGCCGGTTTTTCCAGTGTCTGTCGTGGTTCCAATGCTCATCGCTTTTCCTCAAGTTGCGGAGCTGTTGCCGCAAGCCCATGAACTTTGCCGTTAGCGGCTGATACAATTTGTATGCAAATCGCATTCGATTCCAACATTATCACCAGGATCAACAATTGGTTTTCCACAGGCATCACAAATTGGCGGCAAATTAGAACAATCAGGACAAATATCACGTAGTATATTACACCTGCAAGAGTCACAAACTGGACCAACCTGTGATTTTGTTGACGTAGCAAGATAATCGCTATCTTTATCTGGAGAACCTTCAATCATGCTACCGCATAGCACACAACAATAATGTTCGACAGCGTTCACATTATGACCGCAAAACTTACATGGTCCATCGTCTACGGCCTTTTCCTTGTGTTTGCAGCAACAACACGGAAAATCAATTCCGACGATATCATCTTCATTGCACTGAAAAAAATCATCTACAACAACATATTCTTGAATCGCCATAAAACCCCCATAAGACAAATTAACCATAATGGTATTGTCAGCGGCGG
>JALXCX010000019.1 GCA_026990725.1 Desulfobulbaceae bacterium | reverse complement strand
GCAGTTTACAGGCTTATGCAGAGGCCAAGCTGAACATTTTTGTCTGCCAGAAAAAAGATGATATAGCAATAGTCGGAGGCGATGATGGCTTTCTCCAAAAGCAGGCCTCAGTCAGTTCCGGACAGGTTTTTTGTTTTGGAACCAAGGCTGATTGCCGGGCAACCATTGATGACGCTACCGTGAAAATGCAGCCGGGATTTGGAGAACAGGGACATCCGGAAGAGTACAGACTTGCCGGGACTCAGCTTGCTTCAAGGGTTAACCAGTATAATGCGGCTGCGGCCCTGCTTGCGCTTGGGCAATTTGGTTGCGCTCCCGCAGATATTTCTCACGGGCTGAGTACATACCAGCCCCCTGAACATAGAATGACCCTGGTCGGGGAGATTCAGGGGGTTTGTTTTGTCAATGACTCAAAGGCAACCAATGTCGGGGCTGTTGTTGCGGCCTTGAGTGGCTATGAAAAAAATGTAATCCTTATTGCCGGGGGAAGAGATAAAGGAAGTGATTTTTCGGTGTTACGCTCTGTTGTCCAGGAAAGGGTTAAACATGTCGTGCTCATTGGTGAGGCTGGTCAGGATATTGCAAAAGCACTGGCAGGTGTGGTGGAGATGCAGAAAGCGCACACTATGCAGGAGGCTGTGGAAAGTGCTTTTGCAAAAGCGGAAAAAAATGACACGGTCCTGTTGGCCCCGGCCTGTGCGAGTTTTGATATGTTTGAGAACTATGGTGAACGTGGTCGGGCCTTTGCCGGTTGTGTGGACCAGTTGCAGAAAAATGTTCAAAAAGACAAAGTGATACCGGTCGCCCCGCTGCCTGGCGTGAAGGTACAGACTCAGATATGCGAGTCATAATTAC
This sequence comes from Desulfobulbaceae bacterium, assembly GCA_026990725.1. Lineage (GTDB taxonomy): Bacteria > Desulfobacterota > Desulfobulbia > Desulfobulbales > Desulfobulbaceae > Desulfobulbus_C. The sequence goes on along the minus strand of JALXCX010000019.1, from coordinate 8,239 downwards.
CGGCGGCGGCACAGGAGGGCATTTATTCCCCGGTATTGCCCTGGGAGCAGCCCTTAAAAAAAAAGATCAGGGTGCTGAAATACTTTTTATAGGCACGAAACGACAGCTGGACCAGGATGCTCTGGCTGACTATGATTTTCAACGGGCTTCAATTTCATGTATGGGGCTGAAGGGGAAGGGGTGGTTGCAGAGATTGCAGAGTGCGGCCTCACTGCCCGGGGCAGTGTTTGAAGCAGGGCGAATTATTAAAATATTTAAACCCGATCTTGTCTTTGGCGTTGGGGGATATGTTACCGGCCCGGTCCTGTTGGCGGCAAAATTACTGTCTGTGCCAACCGGTATACACGAACAAAACTCAGTACCCGGTCTTGCCAACAGAATTATTTCCCGGTTTGTTGACAGGGTTTTTATTTCCATTCCAGGGCCAATGTTTCCTGAAAAAAAGACCGTCCTTACAGGAAATCCGGTCAGAGAGGAGATACTTGAAGCTGCAGAGCGTCTTAAACGACCACCGGGTGATACCAGGCAAATTCTAGTTCTTGGGGGCAGCCTGGGAGCACATCGGGTAAATGAATTACTGATTGAAGCTATGAGCATTGTTACCCAAAAAGAGGGTCTGGCTGTCCGCGTCATTCACCAGACCGGTTCCAGCGATGAGCAGATGGTTCGCCAGGGGTACGGAGAAATCGGCGTGCAGGCAGAGGTTGCCCCGTTTTTTAAAGATATGGCCGCATTATACCGTAAAGCCGATCTGGTCGTTGCGCGAGCCGGTGCGACAACACTTGCTGAACTGGCTGTTATGGGATTACCGGCACTCCTTATTCCCTACCCGTATGCTGCTGATGACCACCAGGCAAAGAATGCCGGGCATTATGTTTCCGGAGGTGGAGCCGTAATGTACAGAGAGGGAAACTTGAGCGGAGAACAGCTGGCCCGGGCCATGATTGATTTGTTACGTAATGAAAAAGAATTGCTAGCCATGGCAGGAAATATGAAAAAGATGGGCCGCCCCGAGGCAACCCGGCTTATTGTTGACGATTGCCTGACACTTATGAATTGATATTTTGCAGATCGAACAGATCCTGGAAAAATAGAATAAATGTATAAAAAGAATAAACATATCCATTTTGTTGGTATTGGCGGTATCGGGATGTCCGGGATTGCTGAGCTGCTTCTTAATCTGGGTTATGCGGTAAGCGGATCTGATCAGCAGAGTTCTGATATTACCCTCCGTCTGGAAAAACTCGGCGGCAGGGTCTATCAGGGGCATCATGCAGACAATATCATCGGTGCGGATGTGGTTGTGGCGTCATCTGCCATTGCGGAGGTGAATCCGGAGGTGCGACGGGCGATAGAAGAGCAGATTCCGGTTGTGCAGCGGGCAGAAATGCTGGCGGAACTCATGCGTCTGAAAAAATACGGGATTGCCATTGCCGGAAGCCATGGCAAAACCTCGACTTCTTCTCTTGTGGCCGCAATCCTCGCTGAAGCGGGCCTTGATCCGACGGTTGTCATTGGTGGAAAGGTTGATTGTCTGGGTGGGCGTAATGCCCGTCTTGGTGATGGGGAATTCCTTGTGGCCGAGGCTGATGAAAGTGACGGGTCATTTCTCAAGCTTTCTCCGGTTCTCGAGGTTGTTACAAATATTGACCTGGAACATCTTGATTATTATCAGGATATTGAGCATATAAAGGAAACTTTTTTGCGCTTTATCAAGAAAATTCCATTTTACGGAGCAGCTATTCTTTGTCTTGATGATCCCAATATTGCCAGCCTGCTTCCCCTGCTTCAGCGCAGAAAAATAACCTACGGACTCACTGAGCAGGCAGACCTGTATGCGGCTAAAATTGAGGTAAGAGGACGCAGTAGTGAGTTTTCTGTTGTTTTTCACGGGACAGAGCTTGGGCGCGTCCGCCGGAACAGCCCGGGGCGCCATACGATTTATAATTCACTGGCAGCAATTGCGGTCGCCCTGGAACTTGAAATTGCTTTTGCTGTTATTGCAAAAGCCCTGTCCGAATTTGAAGGTGTTCAGCGTCGCCTGCAGGTCAAAGGAGAGAAAAAAGGCGTGCTGGTCATTGATGATTATGGCCACCACCCGACAGAGATTAAGGCAACTCTTGAGGCGGTTCGTGACGGCTGGCCTGATAGACGGCTTGTGGTTGCGTTCCAGCCCCATAGATACACGCGAACCCAGGGGCTGTTTGAGGAGTTTACGACAGCATTTCATCGGGCTGATCTGCTCGTCATAACTGATATTTATGCTGCCAGTGAACAGCCGATCGCCGGGGTGACCAGTGAATCTTTGCTGGCCGCAATAAAGCAGCATGGACAGCGGCATACACACTATCACGGGGAAATATCTTCTTTGTCTGCGTACCTTGCTGAAAATGTACAGGAAGGAGATCTTGTGCTGACCCTTGGGGCAGGTAATATTGTCCTGGTCGGGGAACAGCTGCTGGATGCACTGGCAGAGAAATGAGAGAGGATTGTGGGATTGAAACTCGATGAATGCGCTGCAGCGTGAAAAACTTCGTTCCTGGTGGCAGGGGAGGATACTGCGGGATGTCTCAATGGCCGATTACTCTACGCTGCGGGCCGGAGGCCGGGCTGACTGCTTAATTGATGTCACCAGCCTGGAAGAACTTACTGCCCTGATCAAGTGGTTGGCTGCCGAGGGCGTTGCTTACTATGTTGTAGGTCGAGGGTCCAATATTCTTGTGGCGGAACAGGGATATTCCGGAGTCGTTATCCGTCTGCAGGGCGACATAACAGCAATAACCCCGCTTCCACCATCAAAAACCGGCGAACAGGTCGTGCGGGTTGGGGCAGGATGTTCCATGGCAGCACTTGTCAGCTGGTGTACCGAGCGCGGGGTATCCGGGCTCGAATTTATGACCGGGATTCCCGGCTCTGTGGGAGGCGCTGTCTGGATGAATGCCGGTGCCTGGGGATATGCAATAGGAGATAGGCTCAAAAAAATAGTTCTTGTGGATGCGGCAGGCTGTTGCCGGGATGTTGCTTCTTCAAGACTGGTTTTGTCGTATAGAAAGCTTGGATGGCAGGATGGAAGCCTTGAAAAGACGATCATCGTCTCTGCTGATTTTCTTCTTTTTGATGACGAAAGGTCGCAAATCAGCTGCCGGTGCAGGGAATATCTGGAGCAGAGGCGGGGTAAGCAGCCTAAAGGTGTTGCGTCCGCTGGATCATTTTTCAAGAATCCTCCCGATGACTCAGCGGGCAGGTTGATTGATGCTGCTGGATTAAAGGGCGCATCAGAAGGCGGAGCCATGGTTTCTCCTGTCCATGCAAATTTTATTGTGAACACCGGCGGCGCAACTGCTGCCGATATTATCCGACTCATGCAGTTGATACAAAAAAAGGTTTACGGAAAGTTTGGCATAAATTTAGAACCTGAAGTCAAGATATTACAGGGATAAGCACGTGAGAAAGTATGGTCCAAAATATAGACGGCAGGGAAAAGGGCGCTTGAGAAGAATCTCTGGTTTTTTTACTTTGGTCGCAACTCGCCTGAAAAGAGCTGCTCCTGCCGGTAATAACAGGCCGCAGGCCGTAGTCGTTGCCCAACAGAAGAAATGGCAGATAAGTGTTCTTTCCAGAAAAGGCGGATTGCTTGTCCTTTGTTGTGTCGTTCTTGCGGCTGGAGGATTGTATTTTCGTCAGGTTCTGACCAACTCAGATATTTTTCGTTTGTCAACGCTTTCAGTTCAAGGGAACCGGATGGTGAGGAAAACAGAAATCCTTGATCTGGGCGGCATTGAACAGGGAATTAATCTTCTCTCTTTTGACACAAAACAGGCAGAAAAAGCTGTCAGCGAACATGAATGGATCGAGTCTGTTGAAATCGTTCGTGCCTGGCCATCATCTTTGACAATCAAGGTGCATGAATATCGGCCTCTGGCTATGATCAATATTGAAAGTAAAACCGGGCGTGGGTTGTACTATGTTGACAGGAAAGGCAAGGTCTTTGCCAAAGTGGACGCAAACCATGAACTCGATTATCCGGTGATTACGGGAGTGGATTCGATGGATAAAGTCACTGGAACTGTTATTGCCGAAACCGGGCTTGCAGCCAGGGCGTTTGAGTTTATCCGCCTGGCAGCCCGGGGCAATCCAATTGTTCCGCTGCAAACCATTTCAGAAGTGAATGTGAGTCCGGAAAAGGGTATAGTCGTTTATCTGGTTGATCGTCCCTTTCCTATTTATATGGGCAGCGAAGGTATGCGGACCAAGTATAATAAACTGGTGCGGCTGCTTGAAAGTCTGTATCGCAGAAAAAAGATAGAAGAAATTAAAGAAATCCGGATGGATTATTTTGGCAATCGCGTCCTTGTTGCGAAAGTGGAATCATAGCGTATGAGTACAATGGAAGAGCTTGAGAAAGAAGAAGAACTGGAAGCCGGAGAACTCGTTGCCGGTCTGGATATTGGCACCACCAAAATTTGTGCCGTGATCGGTGAAAGGTTTGCCGATGGCCGTGTTGACGTTATCGGTGTGGGGACTTCTGCTTCGTCGGGAATGAAAAAAGGCGTGGTTGTTAACATCGAGTCTACGGTTCAGGCTATTCGACAAGCTATTGAAAGCGCCTCAGATATGGCTGGTTGCGATATAGAGACTGTGTATGTGGGCATAGCGGGGAATCATATCAAGGGGTTTAATTCTCCCGGGATTATTGCCATAAATAATCAGCAGATCAGGCAAAATGAAATTGATGCTGTTATTCAGGCCGCGCAGACAGTCAAGATTTCCGATAATCAGCAGATAATTCATGTCCTTCCGCAGGAATACATGGTTGATGATCACACCGGTATTCAAAATCCTCTGGGGATGACCGGAGTTCGACTGGTAACCAATGTCCATATTGTGACAGCAGATGTCACCTCACTGCATAACCTGGTGACAAGCTGCAATAGGGCCGGTCTTAATGTTGCGGAAATCGTTCTGGAATCTGTTGCCTCGTCACAAACCGTTCTTGGCCGTGACGAAATGGAACTAGGCGTGGCCTTACTTGATATTGGCGGGGGGACCACTGATCTCGCTGTTTTTTGCAACGGGACGATCAAGCATACCTGGGAGTTGGCCCTCGGCGGTAATAACCTCACCAATGACCTGTCTGTGGGGCTGCGTACGCCTCTGCAGGAGGCTGAGATGCTGAAATATAAATTTGGCGGTGCCGTTTCCTCGATGATTAAGGAGAATCATATCATAGAGGTGCCCACCGTGGGAGACCGTAAGGCCCGCAAGGTTTCTCAACGGGTTATGGTGGAAATTCTTGAGGCTCGAATGGAGGAAATTCTTCAGATGGTCAATAAGAATATCTGTTCATCCGGGTATCGAAACAGAATTAACGCTGGCATGGTTATAACCGGTGGAACGGCTTTGCTGGCCAATATTGTCGACATGGCGGAACAAATTTTTGATATGCCTGTACGCATCGGCTTCCCTCAGGGAGTGGGAGGCCGTGTTTCTGATGTTGAATCACCACGGTGTACAACCGGTGTCGGGCTTGTTTTGTATGGGGCGGAAGGCGGCCATCACGGCCAGCAGGAGAGTGGCGGTGTCGTCAGTAAGTTGAAAGGTTTTATGAAAAATATCATATGATACGTGTGGAAATTACTTTAGTCTCTGCGGGTTTAATGGTATAGTTTATGGCATTTAGGGATCAACGTGTTTGAGGGGGAAATCATGCCGTTTAGAATGGCTGAAGAAGAATCTGTTGCAACAATAAAAGTCATCGGAGTCGGTGGTGGTGGCGGGAATGCCATCAACACAATGGTGGAAAACCGACTGGCTGGAGTTGAGTTTATTGCAGCCAACACCGACATGCAGGCCCTGGAAAAATCACGGGCTGATATCCGTATTCAGCTGGGCCCGACCCTGGCCAAAGGAATGGGCGCAGGTGCTGACCCTGAGATGGGAAAAGACTCTGCTCAGGAAAGCTATGACGACCTGAAAAAAGCCCTCACTGGTGCCGACATGGTTTTTGTTACCGCCGGACTTGGCGGCGGCACAGGTACCGGTGCCGCTCCTGTTATTGCTAAACTGTGTAAGGACCAGGGGGCTCTGACAGTAGCCGTTGTCACCAAACCGTTTTACTTTGAGGCAAAACGCCGCATGCGCAATGCCGAGTCCGGCTGGGAACAGTTAAAAGAGTTTTCCGATACCATTATCACTGTCCCCAACGACCGACTGCTCACCTTAATGCAGAAGAATTCCACTCTGGTGGATATGATGCAGATGGTCGACGATGTGTTGCTTCAGGCCGTACGGGGTATAACCGATTTGATCAATCTACCCGGCCATATCAATGTGGATTTTGCCGATTTGAAAACAGTTATGAAAGAGGTCGGACCTGCAATTATGGGTTCCGGTATAGCTGCCGGTGAGAATCGTGCTGCAGAGGCGGCCAAGCGGGCTATTGATAATCAACTGCTCGAGGATGTCGGCATTGACGGTGCCCGTGGCATTCTTATTAATATTTCCGCATCCAGATCCCTGGCAATGGGTGAGTTTATGGAGGCCTCTGCCCTTATCCAGGAGAAGGCCCATGAGGATGCAAATATTATCATTGGTGCCCTGTTTGATGAAAATCTCGGTGAGGAGTTGCGGGTGACTGTGATTGCCACCGGTATTTCCAGTATCGAAGACTCGGAAACAATCTCAGAACTGGATGTGGTCGGTCGGGTGAACGATGAACCGGAAAAGAGCTCATTGAAAATTGCTGACGAATCCTCTCCTGTTAAAGAAAACCGGGCCGTCAGTTTTGCCCAGCCCAACCCTGTGCCCAAGGGGTTGAGGTCCATGCCGCCGACTGTTTTTGATGAACAGGCCGACCTGGATGAATGGGACGAGCCTGCGTATATTCGAAAAAAAGCAAATTGAGGTTGTTTCTTCTAAGCATCCCGCATGGCCGGACTGTGACAGCAGCTCCTCAGCAGGTGTTTTTTGCATCCCCTGCTTGAGCTGGAGACTGGTTCGGTCCGTAAAAAATGGAAAGGCCGCCAGCCGGTGGCCCTTCTTTATCCAAATTCGTACCCCATTGCTGTTTCCAATCTTGGGTTTCAGATAGTTTATCGACTGTTAAATAATTTTAATCATATTGTTTGTGAACGGTTTGTCTACCCGCAGCGGGGAGAAGCGTTCAGATCTCTTGAGTCAGGCAGGCCCTTGTCTGATTTTCCTCTTGTCTTTGGTTCTGTAAGTTTTGAACATGATTATCCAAGACTTGTGGCGATGCTGGCTGCCGGAGGCCTGGAGCCCTTTTCCTTTAAACGAAAAGAAAGAGTGCGTGCCGGAAATCCTCTGGTTGTCTTTGGCGGGGTTGCTGTCTTTATGAATCCGGAACCTCTTGCCGCCTTTGCAGATATTATGATTATCGGAGAGGCTGAACCTGTGCTGACGCCATTGATGGAAGAGCTGGAGGGGCTCGGTAATCGACAGGAGATCTGCCGCCGGATAGGAACAACACAGCCAGGGTGCTATATTCCCGGAGAATACACGTTTCGATACGGTCTTGATGGTCGTGTGCTTGATATTTTTTCCGCTCCTGGATTTCCTGAGCGTGTAGCCAAAGTGGTGCAGCAAAAAATAGACATGGCCGCGCATTCCGAAGTGATGACCCCGGAGGCGGAGCTTGGCATGTACATGACAGAGCTTGGCCGGGGCTGCAGCAGGGGGTGTCGTTTTTGCGCAGCAGGCTTTATTTACCGTCCCCCCAGGCTTTGGGAGGCTGATGCTGTCATTGCAGGACTTGAGGCACGACCTGCAGGTGTTGGCCGTGTTGGTCTTCTGGGGATGGAAATGTCGGACAGTAAAACCCTGGATCGTATTGCGAGTTTTTTGCAGGAGAGCGGCTGCTCGTTGTCTTTTTCCTCGTTACGGGCCGACCGTATTTCCAGTCAGCTTTTGGAGCTGCTTGCCGTTTCATCACTTAAATCCGTGGCCATTGCCCCTGATGGCTGCTCACAGCGGCTCAGACAGGTCATTAACAAGGGGCTTGCCGAGCAGGATTTGCTGGATGCCGCTGTGGCCCTTGTCGATGCCGGAATTTATACGCTTAAGCTGTACGTCATGATTGGCCTGCCCACTGAAACAGAGGAGGATATTGATGAGCTTATCAGTCTTTTACATAAAATCAGGAATAAAATTCTGCCAATTGGTCAGAAAAAAGGGCGGGTTTGTGAAATTATTCTCTCTGTGAACAGTTTTGTGCCAAAAC
>JALXCX010000018.1 GCA_026990725.1 Desulfobulbaceae bacterium | reverse complement strand
CTGACGGCCTGTATATTGATGGAACGTTGGGGCTTGGCGGTCACGCAACATTGATTTTGGAAAAGTCAGCACCGTCTGGTCAGGTGGTCGGCATTGAGTGGGACGATCAGGCCATCAGCGAAGTATCGTCACGGATGGCAGATTACGCTGACAGATTCCGATTGGTTCATGGCTCGTATGCGGATGTCGTCAGTCATTGCCATCAACTTGGCCTGCGGATGGTCGATGGTTTGCTGGTTGATTTGGGAGTTTCTTCCCTGCAGCTTGATACGCCGGAAAGGGGGTTTAGTTTTCGAAACGATGCGCCTTTGGACATGCGCATGGACAAGCGCCTAAAAATGACCGCAGCAGGGCTTGTGAATCGGCTGAAGAAAGAAGAACTGGCAGATATTTTTTACAATTACGGGGAAGAACGTCAGGCTCGAAGGATCGCCCGATTTCTTGTAGAGGCAAGGCAGGAAGACCCGGTCAAAACGACAAGACAGCTTGCAGACATTGTCAGCCGGGCCATACCTGCAAAGTATCATCCTAAAAAGATACATGTGGCAACCAAGGTATTTCAGGCGCTCAGAATAGCCGTCAACCGGGAGCTTGATAATATTGTTCAACTGCTCAGTGACGCTCCGGGGATCATGGCTCCCGGGGCGAGGATTGCTGTTATCACCTTTCACTCTCTGGAAGATCGGATTGTGAAGCAGGCATTTTTAAATAATCCGGATTATCGGGTACTGACGAAAAAACCGATACTGCCGGGAGTCGAGGAAACAGGGAAGAATCCGCGGTCCCGCAGTGCAAAACTTAGGGTGGCCGAGAAGGCCTGACAAAAAACCGGCGGAATAATCAGGGGAGGTAGAGTTATGATGCAAAATATTCGAACATTTCGTGCATCCGCAACCACGCTGGGCATGCGTCAGAGAGTCATTCCCGGGCGGCAAGAGCCGTTGTCTCGCGATTTGACCCGTGCAGTTGCCATTGTGGTGGTCATGGCTGTTATGGCCGTTAGCAGTATAAGTCAGTTTATTCATTGGCGTTATGAGAGCGATCTGGAAACGCTTGCTCAATTGCAATCTGTGCGGAAGACCGTCGGGACTGAAAACATCAGTGTCCTGGCTGCAAGGGCAAGATTGTTGTCAAAAAGTCATGTTGAAGCCGTTGCGGCAGCACGTTTACAACTTTATAGTCCTGAAAAGGGACAACTTCATCATCTGTAATTTTTTATGATCCTATGATTCAGACAGTTCGACAAAAGAAACGTAGAAGAAAACGTATCGTTCTTGTTGGACTGTTGACTGTTTTGCTGGTGGCGGCTGGATTGACCTTGCACCGGTTATCTTTCTCCCTCCAGGATATCAGCAATATAATCCAGCTTGCTGCCGGCAAAATTTCTGCTTCAGAGAAGACTGTTTCGTCTCTCCCTCCCTCCCTGCGCGGCACAATATATGACCGGCAATATAACGAACTGTCTGTCTCATATCAGCTTTTTACCCTTTACGTCCATGCTGTCGAACTGACAGACCGAGACAAGGTCGCCCGGAATCTGGCATCTGTTCTTGATAAGGATAGTGAAATGCTGGTGGATAAATTAAAGAAAATCCAGCCAGTTATTGAACTTGCTGATGATCTTGATGAGCAACAGGTCGCAGATGTTGAGGCACTTAATCTAACAGGTGTGTACTGTAAAGCACGTGAAGAACGGTATTATCCGGCACATGCAGCAGCAGGGTTTTTGCTGGGCTACACAAGCAAGGGAACAGGTCTTGCAGGTTCTGAAGCGCTGTATGATACGGTACTGCGTGCAGGCCAGTTCAGAAAAGATGATCTTCCTGAAATTAATTTTGAGAGTGCTGAATTTTTGGGAGCTCAATCCTCTGATGTTGTGTTGACACTTGATCTGGGGTTGCAAAAAGAGATTGAGCAGGCACTTGCTCGGTATAGAAAAGTGACCGGTGCTGAAAAGGGAACAGCTCTTGTCCTGGATCCAAGGTCAGGAAAAATATTGGCCATGGTCAGTCAGCCAGGTTTTGATCCGAATTATTTTTGGAAAGCTGATGAGCAGAAACTTCAGGGGCAGGTATTTAAAAAAGAATATACTACAAAACTTGTTCAATCTATTTTTTTAACGGCTGCAGCAATATATGATGCAGGGATAAATGAGAATGTCCTGCCCGCGACCATTCGCGCACCAGAGTATGGACTGACCCCCAGCAAAAGAAAACAATACTGGGATAAATTTGGCCTGGCCAAACCAGTTACCAGCAGTATCTCTGATCAGAAAGAAGATAGCCCGTCTGACAATAGAATAAGCGGAGCACAGCTGGCTGTAGGCTTGTCAAGTCTTGTGAATGGTGGAATTCGGGTTTCTCCATATATTCTTGATAGTATCTATGACCATGCCCAGGCTAAACTATTTCATAGAGACAAGGCCCTGACGCATCAGGAACGGATAATGGACCCGGCCAGTGGCGTTCATCTTCGGATGGAGATGATGTCACAACCGCATCTTGGTTCATCAAAGGGCTTTGTTTACTCAAATAAAGCTGTCGGGGTTTCTCAGGAAAACGGGTCAAGCATATATTCAATGCAGGAGTTCGTTTTTGCCGCTGTCCCCAGGAAAAGGCCGAAAATTGTCTTGGTTATGGCCGTTAACCATGACGGTTTATTGCCGTTGTCACCAAAGATGTACAAGAGAAAACGAAACAACGAAACAATGGCAGGCCTGGG
>JALXCX010000017.1 GCA_026990725.1 Desulfobulbaceae bacterium | reverse complement strand
CGCCCCTGGCCCTGTAGACTGCCTTCTATATAATTTGCCATCTGCTTCCCTTTCAACAATTTGCAGGCAACAGGCTATCCCATTGCCTGCAGCTTATTCTTCTTTCATTTTTGCATTTGCCGCGTGTCCAACCAAAGAAATTACGGATCCCGGCGCACTGTTTCCAAAGGTTCTTCTCCGTATAACTCCAGCAAATGCCCCATTTTGTCACGCTTACATTTTAAATATTCCTTGTTTTCTGCCTCACTCAGGATTTCAATGGGCAGGCGGTCAACCACATCCAGGCCATATCCTTCAAGCCCTATGATTTTTTTGGGATTGTTTGTCAGTAAACGCATTTTGCTGACTCCAAGATCTCGCAAAATCTGTGCCCCGATTCCATAATCACGCAAGTCAGGTTTAAAACCAAGTTCGATGTTGGCTTCAACAGTATCCAGACCTTCTTCATCCTGAAGTTTATAGGCTTTCAGCTTGTTCACAAGGCCGATTCCCCGCCCCTCCTGCCGCATGTACAGTACAATCCCCTTTCCTTCCTGCCCTACCATCTGCATGGCCGCATGAAGTTGGGCCCCGCAATCACAACGGGCAGAACCAAACACATCACCAGTCAGACACTCGGAATGCACCCGGACAAGGGTTGGCTCATCAGGGGTAATATCTCCCATAACCAGGGCAACATGCTCGTGTTTGTCAACATCATTTGTGTAAGCAATAACCCTGAACTCCCCGGCATGCGGCGTAGGCAGTCTTGCCTCTACCGCCCTGTGCACGAGAACATCTTCACGGAGACGATAGGCAACAAGATCGGCAACTGTGGCAATTTTCAAGCCATACTCTTCGGCAAATATTTCCAGATCCGGCATGCGGGCCATGGTGCCATCGGCTTTCATTACCTCACAGATGATACCGGCAGTGCGCATTCCGGCAAGACGAGCCAGGTCAACCGAGCCTTCTGTTTGACCGGTCCGGACAAGGACACCTCCCTTTCTGGCCCTTAGAGGAAAAACATGGCCGGGGCTGATAATATCGCGTGGTGTTGCGTCGGCTGCCACAGCAGCTTCAATAGTCCTGGCCCGATCTGCTGCGGAAATTCCGGTGGACACCCCTGTTCTGGCCTCAATGCTGATAGTAAAGCCTGTACCATATGGGGACTGATTATTACTGACCATCATGGGCAGGCCAAGCTGTTCGATGATATCCGGGCTCATGGCCAGACATATCAGGCCACGACCATGGGTGGCCATAAAATTTATGGCCTCGGGAGTAACAGCTTCTGCGGCCATGCAGAGATCACCTTCATTCTCCCTGTCCTCATCGTCAACGAGGATAACCATCTTACCGGCTTTAATGTCTTCAACAACTTCTTCTATAGGACTGACTGCCATCGTACTATCTCACGGTTTTGCTCTCAGAAAATTCTCAGACATCAGATATTCCAACTGATGCACAATACCCCTGACAGCTTTGGTCAGGAAAACGCCCAGACAACAAACAACAAGGGCTCATTTCCAACATTAGGCACGACCAGAGAAAGCCTCCAGCCATACATTTTTTATTTTTCCGGGTCTAACCAGTATGGCTGGACCAAATTTATCCGCCACAACAAACAATGAAAATTATCAGCTGTGACATGGCAAATCAGGAGCTCATGGTGACTTTCATACAAAGACCACGTCCACCTGCAGCTGGCGTTTTACTTAATAAAACCATGCTCTGCAAGAAAAGCAGGATTAATCCTGCTGCCGGGCTGGGCGTCCACGGACTGTTCCGCAAGCATCTTCTCTACGTACTTCCCTATAATATCCACTTCCAGGTTGACCTGGTCTCCCTGTTTCAGCTGCCCCAAAGTCGTGACAGCCAAAGTGTGAGGAATGATAGATACAGAAAAACGATTACCAGTGCAAGAGTTTACTGTCAAGCTGACCCCGTCTATGGTAATTGATCCCTTCTCAATAACATATTTTGCAAGCCCCGCATCAAGAGAAAAAGAAAACAGGGTAAAATCACCGGCAGAACGACGCTCCTCAACCCGGCCGCGCGTATCAACATGACCGCTCACAAGGTGGCCTCCCAGACGATCTGCCAGGCGCAAAGCCCGTTCAAGATTCACCAAGCTGCCAACAGAGAGGGCACCCAACCCGGTTCTGGACAGACTTTCCGGGGAAACATCAACTAAAAATTTCCGGTTTTTTATCTCCCGGGCGGTCATGCAGGCACCATTTATGGCAATGGATTCCCCCTCTTCGGGATCAGTTAAGTCAAATCCTGCCTCAACACAAAAGACCATACCGCCCCCGGCTGGCTTTTTTTCCAGAACCCTTCCCTGTCCTTGAATTATTCCGGTAAACACCTTTACACCTTACTCAACGTATCCGCATGGGCAGCAAATTCTTCCGACAACCGTTTATGCTTAAAATTCTTGTGAATGGAAGAAACTGTCCGGTAGGCATCAGCAGCTTTTTGCTTATCTTCTTTGCCAAGATAAACCTCGGCAATAACAACTAAGATATCAACCATTCCCTTGGGATTTTTGGTCAGCTGATAATGCTCGACCATATCAAAAAGAATTTCAAGAGCCTTGTCCAGCTCACCCTGTTTTTTATAGACTGCCGCGATTTTTTTATTCAGAGAAAGTGTGGAAAAAGAATCCTCTTCCTGTTCACAAATTGCAAACGCACGCTGATAATTGGCGAGTGCGTCATCATATTTTTCGCGCTCAAGACA
>JALXCX010000016.1 GCA_026990725.1 Desulfobulbaceae bacterium | reverse complement strand
CAACTATCATGGCACGATTCAACAAACGCCGGAGACGTACATTTTCCCGCCGGGGAGGTATGGGGAAAAATGTTGTGGTTACCCTGCTTTTTTTACTGCTGGCAGGAGGAGCCGCTGCGGGATATCTCCTCTTTGAGCGGGAAAAGCCTCAACTCACACTGGAAAAGCAGATATCCTTTTTAGGCGGCCCGGTAGAACTCCCCTTTAAGGCATCAGACAAGAAAAGCGGTATCCAGCAAGTTATTATCACGCTGGAACAGGATGGCGGCATTTATCAGCTGTTCAACAAAAAATTCCCCCGAAAATCCTGGCTTAAACAGGCTGGTCCAAAAGAAATCCATGAAAAAGTCACCCTGGATCTCACAAGAGCTGGAGCCAAGCAAGGCAAAGCCAATCTCGTCATTACGGTAAGGGATTTTTCGTTAAACGGTATGTTCAAGGGTAATGCTGCCATTTCCAGCTTACCCGTCACCATAGATACAACGCCACCAAAAGTCACAATTCAGCACGCTCAGCAGTACATAAAGCCGGGGAGCAGTGGTATTGTCGTGTACAAAATATCAGAACCCAGCGAACACCATGGTGTTATGATTAATTCGACATTCTTCCAGGGCTATCCGCTTAACGGCAGCAAGACAACTTTTATTGCCTACATTGCCCTGCCCTGGAACGGTGAACGGCCTGAAAAGACAGAGGTTATAGCAGAAGACAAAGCAGGAAATACCGGCAAAGCCACATTTTCCATGCGCTTTAAAAAAGCTAAAGAAAAAAAGGACCGTATTAATGTTTCAGATGGTTTTTTGAACAGGAAACTTCCCGAATTTCAGGAGCATTATCCCGAGATGAAAGGAAGCGACCTGGAACAGTACCTTTATGTAAACAACACTATTCGTAAACTCAATGCCCAGCAGATTGCAAAAATCTGCAGTAATCCGGTTGCAGAACAACTCTGGCACGACAGATTCCTCCGTATGCCCGGAGCTGGCCGGGCCGGGTACGCAGACCAGCGGACCTATTATTACCAGGGCAAACCTGTTGATCATCAAACACATCTGGGCATGGACATTGCCTCAACTGCCCAGGTTGGCATTAAGGCTGCAAACAGGGGAAAAGTAATTTTTGCCGACTATCTTGGCATCTACGGCAATATGGTTATTCTTGACCATGGACAGGGACTTGCCAGTCTCTATGCTCATCTCAGTCGATTTGATACAGAGGTAGGCAATATTGTAGAAAAAGATGAACTGATTGCCCATTCCGGTGCAACCGGTTTTGCCGGAGGTGACCACTTGCATTTTTCCATCCTGATTCATGGAATTTTTGTTACACCTGTTGAGTGGTGGGATCAACACTGGATTAATATGAATATCAACAGCCAGATAAAAAATGCAAAGTGATGTTTCCGTTTTTTTCTTTCTCAATCTCTCACTGCCAACAAAATATTTATGTATTGCAGGCTCCTGATTCCTGTCGGGTAACTACATAATCACGATGCAGTACATACGACTCCCTTTTCTGCTGTACAGCTATATAGCGACAGAACTGCTGGCTCCTTTCTTTGCCGGTTTCCTTATTTTGTACGGCGTTTTCTTTCTCGTTCGTCTAATTCCCTTACTTGAGGTCGTTCTGGAACTGGGCATCAATCTGCCTGACTTTATCCGTCTTTTTTCTTATATTTTCCCGCACATGCTCCTCTATGTACTGTCAATGGCAGGTATGGCCGGGGTCATAATGGGTTTCACCCGGTTGACAAATGATCGTGAAATACTTGGGCTTAAAGCCTGTGGAATCAGCCTTCGGCAGATGTTGCCTCCAGTCATATTGGTTGCCGCAGTTATTGCCGGAATTTCAGGATATTTTTCAGTTCGTTTGATTCCGGCTGGAGAAGTTGCCATGCAGCAACTTATGTTTCAGCTGGCCAAAGAAAAAATAGACAAGGGGATCAAGGAAAAAAAATTCACAGAAGCACTGGGTGACCTGGTTGTGTACGTCGATCAGGTTGATGATAAAGAAAACTGGACAGGTGTCTTTGTTTCCGATATGCGAAACAGACTTCAGCCAATCATCACCATGGCAGAAAGTGGTAAAATGACAGCCAATGTCAACGAAATGGCGGTCACCATTGTTCTCAGTAACGGCACCCTGCACAGTACAGACCACCAGGATAATCAAATAATACGATTTTCCCGCTATCAACTGCAAATCCCGCTCAAACCGCCAACCCGAATTGACGGCGACGATGTCACCCATCTCAGCAGAGGTGCAATGACTCAAAAGCAACTGCTCCAGGCTGCTGAATCGCTCAAAAAATTCCCAAAAAAAAGTATACAATACCTGACAGAATACGAACAGCGCCTGGTCTTGCCGGTTGGCTGTTTTATTCTCTCCATTCTCGGCATTCCCCTTGGATTGCAGGCCGGACCGGGTCGGAAGGCTGCCGGTATTCCTTTGGGACTGGGCTTCTTTGTTTTCTACTATATCTCCTTTACATTTTGCAGTTCGCTGGTTGAAGAACTCGTCCTGCCACTTACATTTGGCATGTGGCTTCCTAATATTATTTTTGCCGTGCTGACTGTTCTCGTTTTCTGGCGTGTTGAGCAGGAACGACCCATTTTCCCTGAAATAATCTCTTCATTCTTTGCTGACGTAATAGATAAGTACATTTCTCCCCTGTTACGAAAAACTGGCAAAAATGTAAAACGACTACTGAGCAGAAGAAGAAAAACAGATGCTGAACAAAAAGACCAAACAGCACAACAATCAGCGAGTAAGGATATGCTCATTCACGCAGATGCCCATAACAGGGTTTTCCACCTGCCAGAGTGTGAGCATTACCGCTGTGAAAACTGCACAATTACCTTTATCAACGCACAGGTGGCTTTAAAAACAGGTTTTACCCCCTGCCCGTTCTGCGAAGAACTTATCAAGAAAGATGGCAAAAGATAGCCATGGTAGGATCAGAAGAAATATGGTATACATGCCCGGCATGCGGGCGGGTAGCTCAGCTGGATAGAGTGTCGGCCTCCGAAGCCGAAGGTCGCGGGTTCGAATCCCGCCTCGCCCACCAGTTTTTTGGTAGTCAGTATCCCTTTCCTTCTTCTCTGCTGCAACACACCTGATGTCTATGTCGTCGCACTAGCCTTCCCGGCAAGTCGACGCTTGTTTCGACCTTACCAACCCTTTGTTGTAATAGAACAAATTAACACTTCTTCCTAGTCGAGTCTGGGCTTATCATCCTTCATTTTCGTACCGCCATGACGGAAGATCTGCATGATCGGTGCTATAAGCAAAATTGCAATAACTACCCATAATCCCATAGCCTGTGGACTTTCAAAAAAGATTCCATATTCACCATGGCTCATAATGAGTGCCTGGGAAAATCCTGTTTCAGCAATGGGCCCGAGGATTAAGCCAAGGATAAGTGCGCCTAGTGAAAAACCGGCTTTATGAAGGATTACCGCTGTAATACCGCAGAGCAGAGCAACAAAAATATCAAGAACTGAATTATTCATGGCATACGAGCCGAGAATAGAAAAGAGACAGACAACAGGAATGAGCAGACCAGTTGGCGTCAAGGAGATCTTGGCAAAATATGGTGCCATGTAAAGACCCACGATCAAAAAAACGATGTTGGCCAGAAACATGGACATAATAAAAGCATAGGTCATGACACCATATTTGGTGAACAACTCCGGTCCGGGAATGAGACCATGAACAAGAAGGCCTCCCATAAGGGCTGCCGCGACACTGTTACCGGGAATACCGAGAGTGAGCGTAGGAATAAGAGAACCACCCACGCAGCCGTTATTGCCAGCCTCGGCTGCGGCAATTCCTTCCGGACTTCCATTTCCGAAAAGTTCCCTGTCTTTTGACATTCTTCTGGCAAAATTGT
This sequence comes from Desulfobulbaceae bacterium, assembly GCA_026990725.1. GTDB lineage: Bacteria > Desulfobacterota > Desulfobulbia > Desulfobulbales > Desulfobulbaceae > Desulfobulbus_C. Next base: position 5,219 of record JALXCX010000016.1, on the reverse strand, counting down.
AGGAGAGAAAAGCCGCAATCGTCGCCCCTTCACCAGGCAGAACACCAACCACCGTACCAGTGAGCGAGCCCATGCAGATAACTTTTTTCAGCCCCTTGGGAAATGGCTCCCTCTTTATTCTATGCAGTGTTGAGGTGTCGGAGACAATACTGTCCACTCCTGTCAGTTCAAGCATCTGCGAGATGGAGAACATACCAATAAGAGCAGGCATAAAGGCAACACCATCGTAAAGATCTGTAAACCCCATGGTATAACGGAGCTGACCGGAAACCGGATCGGTCCCGACTACAGCCAGAATGAGTCCAAGCAAACCAGCTATCAATGCCTTGACAAGCTCACGTCCGGATTCAGCCATGGAGACAATGCCGGCCAGGCCCAAAAGGGACAGCAGGAAATATTCGGGAGGGCCGAAGGAGAGAGCAAATTTGGCAAGAATGGGAGCAACCAGAAGGAGGATAAATACTGAAAAACTACCCCCGACAAAGGATGCGACAACCGACACCTTGAGGGCCAGGCCTCCATGCCCTTTCTGGGCCATGGGGTATCCTTCAATAGCTGTAGCAACAGCTGCAGGTGTACCGGGGGTGCGCAATAAAATGGCAGGTATTGAGCCACCATACATTGCCCCACAGTAGACGCCCCCCATAAGGATAAGGCCGGTGAGTGGCTCAAGAACAAAAGTAACAGGAATAAGCAGGGCAACAGCCATTGTCGCAGTCAACCCCGGCATGCCGCCGATAAGAACTCCAGAGACAGTACCAATAACAACAGCAAAGAGTGAAACCGGCGTCATGAGTGCTGTGAAGGCTTCGAAAATCATCATCTATCCTAAAAGAAGTTATAAGCAGGTCTTTGCCTCTAAACAAGTTGCGAGGCTTACCCCCGCAACTTGTTACATCAGTAGAGAACTCTCTGGCAGAGGAACTCCAAGAAATCTCTGAAAAACCAAATAGACAAAAAGCAATACCCCCAGAGAAGTCAAAAGGATTAAAACTTTTGAGCGTGTTCCCAGAACGTACATCGTTACCGGCAGGAAAAACAAAGAGGCAAGATAAAACCCCAGGGGTTCAAGCAATGCTGAATAAACGAACATGAGTACCAGCAGAGACCAGAATCGAACCGGAGCTTTTGCAAGATCAAGCTTTATCTTTTTCTCCTTGGCTTCCTGTGTCAGACACAAGCCGACTTCGAGTACAACCAGAAGACCAAGACCAACTGCCAGAAACCTTACGTAAGAAGCTGTTGAATTCTGGACAAAGTCAGGAAAGGCTGCAGTGCTTCGATGCAGGCTGACTGCGATGACCATAAACAGGCCAAGAAGCAGTAGTTCAGTAATGCGTTTTGTCATAGCGATTCCCTTTTACCAGGGGGTTTTATCATAAAATTTCTGAGTTTCGGCTTGTAGATCTACCAGGTAGCTATGATACTCTTCGCCTGTCATAGGTTGAAGAATCATCACATCTTTTTTACAGTTGGCCTTAAACTCAGGATCATTTAATACATCCTGAACCAGCTTGGCCAGCTTGTCCCCAATTTCTGGTTTTACTTTCGCAGGAGCGACAAAACCTCGTGTGGCTGTCATGTTGACAGGAATACCCTGTTCTTTGGCGGTTTTTACATCCGGGAGGATGTCTGACCTGGTTGGATTCATAATCGCAATAATGCGGGCTGTTCCAGCCTTGTGTTGGGCCTGCATCTGGGTAAGATTCATAAAGGAAGCATCCACATGCCCTCCAAGGATGTGTGCTTTTTGTTCTGTTGATCCTTTGGTAGGAAGCAGATTAAAGGTCACCCCGGTATGATTCTCAAATTTTTTGGCGGCAACAAAATCATCTGAACCAATGCCGTTGACAGCAACGGTAAGACTCTTGGCTTTAGCAGCCTTGACGAAGTCCTGCAGATCTTTAATAGGGCTGTCCTTGGGAACCGCGATAATCAGAGGATCGGCCATGACATTGCCGAGAACGCGAAAACTGTCCAGGGTATAACGTGCTCGTTTTGAAACAATATGGGCAACGATCTGGGTAGTAAAAACCATGCCGATGGTATACCCATCAGGTTTAGCCCTGGCAATCTCTTCAAACCCTTTCTGACCACCGGAGCCTGGCACATCTTTTATGACGAAGCTGGCTCCTTTCCAGTAATTCTTTGCCGCCTTAATAAAAAGCCTGGCAGAAGTATCTGTGGAACCTCCAGCCTTTGAAGGAACAATAATTTTAATTGGCTTTTCAGGATAGGAAGCCAGCGCTAGCCCCGGTAAAGCAAAAAACAGAACAGCGGCCATAGTCAAAAATTTACGCATGATTTACTCCTTGATGAAAGTTTTTTGAGGTGCCGTGATGGCAGCTGCCTCTACACTACCAAGCGGATACGCATGAGGCAAGACGAGTACTACAATGTGGATTAAAATTAAACGATTCCCGGTTGAAACGGGCGAGAAAAAAAGCAGGGGACTTGGAAGGATTTCTGAGTAAAAAAACACTCAACCGCTCCTTTGATAACGTTTTTGAGATTTTCAGGAAAATCCCCTGACAGGTTGTCTGCCAACAAATTCGCAGGAATAATACTCAGAGAAAACTTATCAGTATGAACAAATATCTACATAACACCGTGATAGAAGTCAAGGCTATTCACGCTGAAAGGAAGAACTGGTTACACGACAAAAATAGTTGGTCAGGTAAGAACCGGATCAGCCCTTTTTTCTGATTAAAATACTCCCAAAATGCTGACATTTCTCCCCATAATTTCTTATGAATTATCTCCCGGCTGCTGCCATTTTTGTTCCAGCCAGCTGACCCCGATGGAGGCTGGCAGGGTTAAAAGGAGATACATGAGTGAAATAGTCACCCAGACTTCGATGGTGAGATAGGTTGAAGCCATCAACTGGGTTCCCTGGTACGACAGTTCCTGAATTGAAATCACAGACACGATGGCAGAGTCTTTGATCAATGAGATGAACTGACCTGCCAGAGTTGGCAGGATCTGGCGAAAGGCCTGGGGTAAAATAATATAACGGAGCGTATGCTTGCGAGTCAGTCCAAGAGCATGCGCAGCCTCCCATTGCTGGCTGGCAACTCCCTGAATACCCGAGCGGATAATCTCTGCTAAATATGCTCCTTCAAACAGAGCCAGCGTCAAAGTGGCTGCGGCAAATGCGGAAAACTGTTCCGGACGGCAAAAAAACAAGGAAAGAACTGAACGCACCTGCTCACTGGCTGTTCTTACAAATTCATCAATACCCAGAAAAAGTGCCAACTGATCGGCAAGAAAATAATAAAAAATAAAAATAAGAACCAGAGGAGGGAGGTTACGCATAAGTTCTACATAGCAACGTGAAACCAGATGCCCCAACACGCTCCCTCCCGTTCTGGCAATGGCCATAAACAAGCCGAAAACCATTGCCAGCAAACCCGCCCAAAAACTAAGGCGAATAGTTGTCAATAACCCCTGCAGCAGATAATTGGCTATCCACCGTCCTGAATCAGCGTCATAGCGGATGATGTATTGCGGGATAACTGACCAGTTCCAGTTATAATGCAGCCCGACGGTTATCCGGTATCCTGCAAAACAAATTCCCGCCAACAGGAGCAACAGAAGGATTACATCCAGCAGCGTGGAAGAACGTCGGGACTTAAGCATCTAATCTTTTGATTACACGGACATATTAAGCACTGTGCGGCCTGCTGATTATTGTATCTGATTTTTCCAGTCCCGGCTTAAAAACCAGTACTGGTAACGCTCATCAATCCAGCCTTTGGCCCGAACCATTTCTATCCAGTTGTTAAAATAGTTAATGGTGTCAAAATCACCTTTCCGAACTCCAAACGCTATGGGTTCTTTCATCAGTTGTTCATTATAGGCGCGTAAAATATCCGGGTTGTCTGCCGCCATGTGTGCGGGTAACGGCTGCGAGGCAATCATTGCGTGGACCCGCCCGTTCCGGACCTCCTGAACAGCTGAAGGTTCATCATCAAAAAGACGAAGCTTTGCTTTGGGAAAAGCTTTTTTTGCAGCAAGCGCTGCCGTGGAGCCCAGACGAGCAGCAAGCACGACATCAGCTGAATTAAAATCAGCTACACTGAAATCCTTTGCTTTCTCTTTGTTGGCCAAAATACCCTGGCTGGAATAATAGTAAGGGTTGGTAAAATTAATTTTCATGTTTCGTTGCGGAGTTATGCTCATGCCGCCAATAATAACATCAAATTTTCCAGCCAGCAGAGCCGGAATAATACCAGACCATTTTGTCGGGACAAATTCGACCTTAACGCCCATATCTTTTCCCAGCTGCTGAGCAACATCAATCTCAAAACCAATAAGATCGCCCTTTTTATCCTTCATCGCCCAGGGGACAAAGACATCCATACCTACCCGAAGTGTTCCCCGGCGGGCTATCTGGTCGATGGTACTCTCTTGCACCAATTTTTGTTGAATTTCTCCGCACCAGCCGGAAGCCGCAAAGCCGAGCACCATGACAAAAATTAATACTCCCCGGGCCATCTCTGCAATTCTCTTCATACCTGTTCCTTTTTTTGTTTTTTAGAATCCTGCCTAATGGCTTGTAATTCAGCAAAAATTCGTTCGTGCTCTTTCTTTGTTTTATAGCCCATCATAATAAGTTTTACCGAAACCAGAAAAACACCTGCTTCAAGTAACAGATCATGGGTGGCCCCTTTCACCAGCAAGGCAAGAACGAAGAGAAAAAAAGTAATCCCGATAACTACCAGGGATCCCACATCAAAATACTTTTCCATTTATGTCCCTCAATGAATCGGCCCCGCAAGATACTCGGGACAACAATTTTTGGTTCACCCTTTGCCGTGCAGGAGGTTCTTGATCGGAAAAAAACTGCCTTAAATAATCTGGTTTAAAAAGCGCCTTGTCCGTTCTTTTTTTGTCTTTTTAAAAAAACTTTCCGTAGCCCCCTCTTCAATTATACGACCGGCTTCCATGAAGATAATCCGATGGCTGACCTCACGGGCAAAACCCATTTCATGGGTAACAACCACCATGGTCATCCCTTCCCGCGCAAGTTTTTGCATGACCTCCAGCACTTCGCCAATCATTTCCGGATCAAGAGCGCTTGTGGCCTCATCAAAGAGCATAACACGCGGATTCATTGCCAGCGCACGGGCAATAGCCACCCGCTGTTGTTGGCCACCGGAAAGTGCCGCAGGCAACGAAGCGGCCTTTTCTGCCATGCCCACTTTTTCCAGGAGATT
>JALXCX010000015.1 GCA_026990725.1 Desulfobulbaceae bacterium | reverse complement strand
AGAAGCTGCTTATAATATCTGGCTTAAAAAGAGTTTTGTCCGCTCGCGTGACGGATTGCTGAAAAAATGTTCCGGGGTGCCGGTTTCCACAATCTGCCCGGCATCCATAAAAATCACCCTGTCAGCGACTTCCCCTTCTGCTCTGCTCACATAAACCGTGTAGCTCATAGCAGAGATCACCCAAGAGTGCAAGGCAGGAAAGACCTGCCTTATTCCCCGGAAGACTCTCCGTATTTTTCACGCAGCAGTTTTTTATTGATCTTGCCCACGCTGGTCTTATCAATGGCTTCTACAAACTTCACTTTGAGCACGACAACTTGCTTGGAAACAATACCCTTGTCTACAAATCCCCGGATGTGCTGGCGCAACGCCTTACTGCTTAACTCCGCGTCCTCTTTCGCCACGACAAGGGCGAGCGGCCGTTCACCCCATTTGGCATCGGGCAAGCCAATGACCGCCGCCTCAACAACACCCGGATAACCGGCAAGGAGATCCTCCACTTCAAGAGAGGATATCCATTCGCCCCCTATTTTTATAACATCCTTTATTCTATCGGTAATTTTGACATACCGGTCTTCTCCGTGCCAGGCCACATCACCAGTGTGCATATATCCGTTCTTCCAAAGATTTTCTGAATTCCTCTGATCTTTCAGATAGCCCTGAGTGAGCCAGGGGGCGCGGACAACAATTTCACCCACGCTCTCACCGTCGGCCGGAACATCCTTCATATCTTCGTCTACGATGCGCAACTGGACCAGGGGCAGAGGCCGTCCGGTTTTGCAGCGCACAGTCAGTTCCTCTTCTCTGTTCAGGTCTTCTTGCGTCACATGAGCCAGGGTGAGCACCGGGCAGGTTTCGGACATGCCATAGCCACTGAAAATATCAATTCCACGATCCATGGCAGCCCTGCACATGGCCTTGGGGAGGGCTGCCCCGCCAATCATTACCTTCCAGTTGCTCAGATCAATCTCGTTAAAAAGGGGATGATTCATGAGCAGGTGAAGAATGGTGGGTACACAATGAGAAAAGGTAACTTTTTCTTTCTCAATTAACTTCAGCAATGTTTCGGGCATGTATTTACCAGGATAGACCTGTTTCACCCCCAACGATGTGGCAATATAGGGGACTCCCCAGGCATGGACATGAAACATGGGGGTTATGGGCATATAGACATCGCTCTGGTGGAATCTCCCCTGGCCGACAACCGTGGCCAGGGCTGACATACCGCCCAGAGTATGGAGAACAAGCTGTCGGTGACTGAAGTAAACTCCTTTAGGCAAACCAGTGGTGCCGGTGGTGTAAAAGGTTGTTGCCCTGGTGTTTTCGTCAAGATCAGGAAAAACATATTCGTCAGCAGCACCTGCAAGAAGTGTTTCATACTCACCAACAAATCCAAGAGAGCTCTCCACGTCTTTGTCTTCATCCCGGAGCAGTACATACCCTCTCACCGTGTCAATTCGACCTTTAATCTGCTCCAGAAGCGGTACAAACTCTTCGTTGATCAGGATATAATCATCCTCGGCATGGTCAATAGTATAGAGAATCTGCTCAGGAGAGAGGCGGATATTGACGGTATGCAGAACAGCTCCTATCATGGGAACAGCATAGAAGCACTCCAGATACCTGTGACTATCCCAATCCATGACGGCTACAGTATCCCCAGCCCTGACACCGATGGCCGTAAGGGCGCCAGCCAGTCTGCATACCCGTTTCTGAAACTCGGCGTAGGTAGAGCGGCGCAGGTCGCGATACACTATTTCCTGTTCCGGATTATCCACCACAGGGGCCTGCAGCAGATTTTTGATTATCAGGGGGTAGGCGTAGGCTGACGCTGTGCGTTGAATAAGGTTATCAGACACGAGAACTCCTTTTTTGTAATTAAATTGCCCCAGGGGGATGGGTATTAAAACCCTGGAAAAACAAAATTCTTGCGAGAACACCATACAAAAAACCCCAAAAGGTGCTCCCGCACGAACTCTATTACTCTATAAAATTTATGGCGGACAATCTACCGTATCAGAGAATTTTTTTCTCCATACAGTTGATATTTAAGATCCAGCCAATCTGCCCGATGAACCTGTCAGGGAGCAGGAGGAACTTCAAGCCGGGTGGGGGTACGCAAAAGAGCCACGACCCACTTGAAGATGTCCTTTACTCTTCCGGCCAATGATGTTTCACGGGCAACCACCATACCAAGCGTTTGGCCAATCTGTGCAACATGGCCGTGGTAGGCCGGCCTGATCCGAAAAACACGTACATCACCCCGCTGAACGACAGGAGAAAGAATACCCGGTACCAACTCACAGGACGAAGAAGATATTCCGGTCAAGACGCGTTGCCTTTGCTTAAAAATTCCTGGTTTGCAGGAGAAAACAAGCAGGCCCTGCTTTTGGCTGATGCCACCGTAAGTACGTGCAGGGATCGTCCCCAGCGAACAGCAGGTAAACCCCCTGACAACCTCTGTCCGGTCGGGCAACGATAATTTTTTCCGGAAGAGTCGGTAAAAAACAAGATCATAAGATATCACCGTACCAAAGATGACCAGTCGCAATGCCCTGGGAAAAAGCCAGATCGCTGTGCCAATGATAGCCAGTGACAGGACAGATCCGAAAAAGGTATTGGCCAGCCCCATAACTGCGGCAACCAATGTGTTTCTGGTTGTTGCCAGGATTGTATCGAAAAAACCGAAAGGGCAAAGCAGAATAAGCATGTTAAAGGCATGGGAAAG
>JALXCX010000014.1 GCA_026990725.1 Desulfobulbaceae bacterium | reverse complement strand
CGGCAGAGTTGCAATAAAAGACTCAACTTCATTTTTGTCTCGAATGTCGAGGACCGCTTTATGGATGGCTGTTTTCGGAAATTCGTCCGTCAGAGTTTGAAGCCGTTTGGCCCGGCGTCCAGTGATGATGAGCTGCCAGCCTTCGGTCGCAAAGCGTCTGGCACAGGCCAGTCCAAATCCGGAAGTCGCACCGGTGATAAGAATTGTTTTCATAAGTTTTTGTCCAAGAGATAAAAAAGCAAAGACTATAAAGTGTAGAAAAGCAGTTTTATACGCAAAAAACAACATTTTTTCAAGTGAGTGTGGAATTTGTTTTAGAGATGGTTATAGTACCATTAACTATTAAATAAGTGCGGCGCTTAGAGTCATATCCGCAATTTCCGGAGAAATGTGATGCTCAAGAAAAAAATGCTTAAGGCCTTGAATAAACAGATCAATGCCGAGATGTATTCTAGTTATCTTTACCTTTCCATGGAATCATATTTTCAGTCTGTCAGTCTTGCCGGGTTTGCTGCCTGGATGCGGAGCCAGGTCCAGGAGGAAATGTATCATGGTATGAAATTTTATGATTATGTCAATGAACGTGGCGGCAAGGTTGTTTTAGAGGCCATCGCCAAGCCTGAGGGCGACTGGAAGACGCCGCTGGCTGCGTTTGAACACATCCTGCATCATGAGCAGATGGTGACAGCATTGATTAACAACCTGATGGAGCTCGCCGGGGCAGAGAAGGATCATGCCACAAAGATTTTTCTGCAATGGTTTGTTTCAGAACAGGTTGAGGAAGAGGCTTCGGTTGGTGAAGTCGTCAATAAGCTCCGGTTGATAAAAAATGATTCTTCAGGGTTATTTTTACTTGATGCACAACTTGGCAAACGGACGTTTACTTTACCGCAACAGGATATGTAAGGTTGCTTCTTGTGACAGGTATCTTGTTGGTATGGGATGGTCCTTCTTTATGAAACAAAACAAATGAGTACACGAAAAATAAAAAAACAGGTTCTTTCCCTGCTCAAATCTCCAGAGCTCGAGGTACTCCTGGGCAATCTGGAACAATATCCGGCCAAAGCAGTCATTAATGCGCTTTTTTCCGGGATATGTTGCAGTGATGAACTCGTTCGCTGGCACGCCGTCAGTTGCATGGGCGTCATGGTTTCCCGACTTGCAGATGAAGATTTTGAAGAGGCTAGAATTATCATGCGTCGTCTTCTCTGGAGTTTAAATGACGAATCCGGTGGTATTGGCTGGGGAGCTCCGGAGACAATGGCAGAAATTATGAGTCAGCAGGAACAGCTGGCTTGGGAGTATGCGCATATGCTCATATCTTATATGAGAGAAGATGGCGAGGAATTATTGCAGGATGGCAATTTTCTTGAGCATGAAACCTTACAGCAGGGCTTATTATGGGGGGCCGGCCGATTAGCTCGTACCCGCAGGCAGTTGATGCTGGAAAAAGGAATGGCAGATGACCTTCCTCCATATCTGCAGTCCGGGGATGGCAGCGTTCGTGGATTGGCTGTTCGTGCCATAGGGTTGTTGGGGGAACCTGTACAGTTGGCTGAAATCAAGGCCCTTGCCGATGATCGAAATATCGTTCGCATTTATGAACAGGGGAAACTGTATAGTTTATCAGTAGGAGAGCTTGCCCGGCAGGCTTTACAGAGGATTGGAAGCTCATGACTTTTTTTCCCGGCGCGGCCTGCCTGCAAATGCCGATCATATCAGGGGATATTGAAGAGAATATCCGGCTGTGTAAAGAATTGCTTGCCGGGATCGGGTTGCCTGCCGACACGTTGGTTGTCCTGCCTGAGCTTTGGGCAACAGGTTTTGACTATTCCCGTATTGAGGAATTAGCAGAGAAAACCCCGCAAATCCTTATCCGGCTACAAAAATTGGCAGCGTTACATGGTCTTTGGCTGGCCGGTTCTCTACCGGAAGAAGGAGGACAGAACGGGCCTTATAATACCATGTACTTAGTTGGCCCTGATGGAGAAAGCGGCCAGTATCGAAAGCATCATCTTTTTCGTTTTTGGCAGGAAGATAAGTATTTAACTGCGGGTATGTCTTCAGATCCTATTGGCTCTCCCATGGGGCCGTTGGGTGCTTTGGTTTGCTATGATCTGCGTTTTCCGGAGATAAGCCGGCGGCAGGTTTTTCAAGGGTGCAGGTTGATCATGATCTCTGCCCAATGGCCAGCAGCCAGAGTTGACCACTGGCAGACTCTTGTTAAGGCCAGGGCCATAGAGAACCAGGCCTTTGTTGTTGCCTGTAATGGCTGCGGTACAACAGGTGTGCTGGATCTGGCTGGCTGCTCCATGATTGTTGATCCGGCCGGGCAGGTTCTTGCTCAGGCGGATACAGCACAGACGGTTCTTTTTGCGGGATTAGAGGAAAATGATGTTATAACCCTCCGATCACGCTTTTGTACGGGTGGTGAACGTCCTTGGCCCGGAGATGATCAGCAAAAAACAGTTGATCTGGGATCTCTTAAACAATGTCTTGATCGTCATCGTAGCCTGGGGAGCCGGATTGTTTTTACAAACGGCTGTTTTGACATTCTTCACGCCGGCCATGTGAGTTATCTGGAACAGGCTCGTCAATGCGGAGATTGCCTCGTGATAGGATTGAATTCTGACCGTTCGGTTCGATCCTTAAAAGGTGACGGGAGACCGGTAAATAGTGAACAGGAGCGGGCCAGAGTTCTGGCTGCCCTGGGTTGCGTGGATTATGTTG
>JALXCX010000013.1 GCA_026990725.1 Desulfobulbaceae bacterium | reverse complement strand
GTTGCCTGCCAAAAATGATTTCAGGAGAATTATCCTGCATACAAAGGTTTCCCGCAAACGCCGGGAATCCTCCGAATCATCGAAAATCCTACAGCTCTGTCCAATATTCATCGGGCATTTCCTGAGCCAATTCTAATGCACCATCGGCACCACCGTATAATGTGTCCGGAACGATCTGTATTTTTGTCGGACCGTATTCGCCGATTGCGCCTTCGAGATAGTCTGCAAGCCCCTTAATCTGGCTGCCGCCCCCGGCAAGAATAATATTCTGGCGGATTGTGTCCTGATATTCCGGATCAAACTTGGCAATCAACTCCAGTGTCGATTCGACCATGGCAGGCAAAATACTTTCGCAGGCTCGCTGTACCTCATCGGTTATATCATGCACAGTCGCTTTGCCATCCACTGGAATTTCGACCTCTATGTCCTTACCGCATTTGCCGACAAAACTAAATTGTTCTTTAAAACGACGGATCATATTGAGAGTGAAATCAGCATTGGGATATCGCTCTTCGAGCATGGTAAACAGCTGCTGATCGATATAGTCACCTGCTGTCAGCACAGTCCTCTGATCTTCCTCGGCTGGTACTGTTCCGTGCATAATACAAAAATCCACAGTGCCGGCACCAATATCAATAACAAGGGCATTATCGAGCGCTCCAACACCATAGGCCACGGCAAAAGGTTCTGAAACGACAAAAAGCGCTTCGGAAAATTCCGCAACAGCTTTTTTGATCGCCACCTTATTGACCTTAAAGGACTCGGCCGGCACACCGACAACAGCACGAATTTTTGCTTCGCTTTTTCCCTGATCCACAAGAGTTATAAGATGCCTAATCAGCTCCTGGACAGCCTCTTCATCCCGGGCCGTGCCCTCTTTAATAACACCATTTTTCAACGGCCGGTACATGTCCAGAGATAACCGGTGCTTAATTGCTTCCTCGCCAAAGAGCACAGACTTGCCAATGACTTTTTTAGCGATAAAATCCTTGGGCCAGCCGACATAACTTTCAACCCAGTTTTTTTTGCCATTTGCCGCAGAAATTGCACTCCTTGAAGTGCCCAGGTCGATCCCAACCAGTAATTTTTCGTCAGCTTTTGTTGTTTTTGATTTTTTTCCCATCATTCTCTTCTCCTTTAACAACCTGTGTCTCTCTTTGAGTAAGGTAACCGTTTATCCCCTCGACCAGGGAAAGTGATATTTTCTTCCGGTACTCCGGATTCTTCAGGTTAATTTCCTCTTCACTTTTGCTAATACAGGAAATTTCAACCAGTACACTGGGCGCATCCACACCCAGCAGAACAACAAATGGCGCTATCTTGGTTCCGTTATCTGCAAGGATTCTATCATATTTTTCCATATTGGTGAAGAGACTGTACTGAATGATTGATGCCAGACGGGCAGATTCCTGTTCTTTCAGGACCTCACCAATTTTTTTAATCATTTCATTAAAATCGCCATTGAGTATCTCAGACCCCCGATTCTCCTGTTTTGCAAGACGCAGGGCGTACTCATCTTTTGGAGGCCCGAAGTAAAACGTTTCCGTAACGTTATAATCTTTCTGGGGCAGGGCGTTCACATGGAGCGAGATAAACAGATCAGCATGATGCTCATTGGAAAACCGTACTCTCTCAGCCAACGAGACATACCGATCGGTCTCTCGAGTCAGCAGTACATTGTAACGGCCGCTTTTCTGCAGCATTTTTTGAAGATTCAGCGCGATATCAAGGACAATATCTTTTTCCCTGGTTCCCTCCCCGCCTATGGCGCCCGGATCTTTTCCTCCGTGGCCGGGATCAATGACAAGGGTCTGAACGGACAGACCAAAGACGGAACTCAACCTTACCTGCTCCTGATCAAGAAGGAGATTATACTGCAGCAATTTTTTAGCATCAAAGGATTGTTCGGGCCAGGAAGGCTTGTATGATTGCTGAGGGTGTGACTGGAGCACGCCAACACCCCCAACCTGTTGCGACTTCTGCACAACCCGGTCCCATGGTAGATGCGGCGATTGGCCGGAAAATGATTGCAGAGGTTCCGGCGGCTGGTTATCCATAAAACCGGGAACAAAATAAAAAGCCGTAAGGACCAGGATCAGCAGGGCTGGGACAAGAAAACGGACCCCTTTTGCAGAACTCGTGTTCGGAGAACTTGCAGGTGGAGAATAGGGAAGAACAATTTTCAGGTTCTCTTCATATACCCCCTGAATAATAGTCTTTCTTATTTTTGAATTCTCAGCCTTATCCATAATTCTTTTTCTGAACTCACCCCTGATAAGTTGCACAGTTTATCAGAATATAACCAAATTCATTCCACAGTATTCTAAAAGATTTTTACAATGATTCAAACCAGCATGGCTTGACCAAATTGGGTGCTATAACGAACTGTGCTAATTCGCAGCCGCGCACGATCAATCCGGAACCGATAGCACTCTCATATTAAAAACATACTATCACAGACTCCCGATAAATTAAAAATCTTAATTAACACAGGAATAAAGAAAACTAATAAGAGTGATAATTACACTTATTTCAGCAATTCCCGAAGGGTACTGAAACGACGTAATAGCGTAATCTGTTAAAATAGCTTTCGTAAACATTTGGGAAAATATCGGAATGAATTAAAATTTCTCTTGACATATCAACGAGTTAGGCATTTTTGCCTTTTTGTAAGGATAACAATAACTTACAAGGAGGCTGCCATGGCAAACCAACTTCGTACTATCGTGAAA
>JALXCX010000012.1 GCA_026990725.1 Desulfobulbaceae bacterium | reverse complement strand
ATCACACCCTTGTCCATGCGGATTTTTGGGCGATTCAACCAGAGAGTGTCTTTGTACTCCAGTACAGATACAGCGGTATCAAAACCGTATTTCCGGCCCGCTGCTTGACCGGATCGATATTCAGGTTGAGGTTCCTCCGGTCCGGGTGGCTGACATTGAACGGGCAGAGCAGGGTGAAAGCTCGGAAACTATCAGAAAACGGGTCAACAGGGCCCGCAAAATCCAGGGCGACCGTTTTTCCCCAGAATTGGATATTCACTGCAACGCCCAGATGGGCTCCCGGCTGCTGAAAAAATATTGCCCGCTTGATCCGTCTTCTACAACATTACTCTACCAGGCCATTGACCGGCTTGGCCTTTCTGCCCGAGCCTATAGCAGAATTCTGAAAATCGGCCGCACAATAGCCGACCTTGACGGGGCGGAAAAGATCAACGCAGCCCACATTGCCGAGGCCATACAGTACAGAAGAATGCGCCATGGCAACGGTTGATTGTTTGTTCACCACTATTCATTTCGTCTCCTAACTATAAAAAACTACTGAATCAGTGACCTATTCTACCCGGAATTCCCCCGGGGTGATGCAGTCCCGACGATTTGTCAAAAATAAACAGGCTCACTGCAACGCTCAGAAAGGATGACGATTGGTAAAAAACTTTTGTGATTTTGATGCCGATTGAAAAAAAATCGTATCATTATTTTTTTAAAAAAATTCACCATGAAAATGTCGTCCTGCAACGCTTTTCACTGTTTTTCCTTCCTGATTGCCCAGAGAAGAAGTATTATTTTTCTTGTTTAGTACAATAAATCCTGTTATTTTGTTCAAATACTTTTAACCATGCGACATGGAGTTGACCGATGCGTATACCGGCGCTGTGGTGGCCCCTGGATTATGCGTGTCAGCAACAAACGGAACATATACGGTCGAGGTAAGGATTGATGCTTCAGCCAATAGCTATCCTGCCCCAAAAGGAAGTTGGTGCCGCAACTATCATCCCTATGTCGGTACGATTAACGTCGCTTATTAAACGCATATCTCTACTGTAATGGAACATAGCGTGATATGTTTGACGATTTCAGCCCATTTAATTTAGATACTGAAAAACAAAAATATATGCTCTCAAAGTGCAATTGAGTGGATCAAAATCCACCTCCATCATGATGATGGAAACAAGAATGAAACTCTAAGCTTTAGAAATACATTGTGTCAATGAACAAAATAATTTACATGCTCCTTTCACTGTTTTTTATCTCCTCCTTGTCTGTGCAAGCTCAAGAATATACAACTTTTTATGGTCCTCCTTATTATAACACTAGCACGGCTTCTTATAGTGGCCATCCCTCCAACACAGTTTCTGGGGCAATAGAAAATTGGTGGACTGGATATCAGGCATATTGGCATGTTTCTTCTTGTACCTATATCCTCACAGAGTATGAAAATGGAACAGAAACCGGAATTTTTGCCCATATGCAATTGACCAATGGCTGTACAGGAGATGACGTAATACGTGGAACAGCTGTAGCTGTAGAGCAAGAAAAAAATTTTGGTCCAGTGCCTTGCCAATAAGGTAACTATTGATCTTGTGCGAGTCGTCTTTTTGTAAAATTGAAAGGCTGATCTGTTCATCAGGTTAAATTTATATGCCATAATCTTTCAATAATTAAATCCACTTTAGTTAATAATGTGATTTTTACGGTTGTTGTACGATTCCAAGTAATAAATAAAGTTTTACGTTAGCCAACTATAGAAAATGTCGGCGGATGTAGCTGATGTTTACTCATGAAGAAGTAATTACAAGGAGTAATTGAATATGATTTCCCTTGGGACATTGTTGCAGAAACCATTGCCAACGGCAATTTTACTTACATCATTTTTCGTTCTGTCCAGTCAATCTGTAGGTGCCGTTACCTACACTTTCGATGCCAGACATCGATTAATCGGCGCAGTATATGATAACGGAGTCAACGTAACCTATAGTTATGACGGCGTTGGCAATAGACTGACCTATTCGGCTACAGGCGCCGTCTATACGCTTTATGAAGATGCCGAGGATGGCACCATAGACGGCTGGGCGGTGTATGATAACGATCCAACCGGGGCAACCATCACCAATGTTGAAGATACGGCAAAAAACAGCCGGGTGATAGAATTGTCCGGCACTGGAACCGGCAATGGCTACCGTCTCCGTAATCCGGACGGCAGCTGGTGGCATAACGGCGCGCATAAAAACATTTCCTGGTCAATGCGTTATTCTGAAAATTTTTCCATTTTTGTGGCGGTCCAGACCACGGAAGGGTTCCGCTATATTTACTATACCGCGGCGGAATACGATAATCTCGGTGATGACAGATATATCCATCACGGACTTGGAGTAGCGTCAAAAGACGACAGCTGGCATACCTTTACCCGGAACCTGGAGGCAGACCTCCATGATGCCCAGCCGAACAACGACCTGGTTGAAATACTTGGATTCCTGGTCAGGGGATCCGGCAGACTGGATGATATAAAGACCCTTGCCGCTTTGCCGAAGGACCTGGATTCCGATGGTGATGGTATCACTGATGTTGATGAGATCAATACCTATGGAACGAGCGCGTACCATGAAGACAGCGACGGCGACGGAATCAATGACGGCGAGGAGTTGACCTATTGGGGTGCGGCCTGGAATGGCGATGCGGACAACGATGGTCTCATCAATCTGCTGGATATAGATTCTGATAATGACGGCATGCAGGACGGGATTGAAATAAGCC
>JALXCX010000011.1 GCA_026990725.1 Desulfobulbaceae bacterium | reverse complement strand
CGGCCACTGCAATCTTGACAATAAATTTCATGGTTGCTCCTTGTAAAGATTTCAAACAAAAAAAGAGAAAACGTCTCCCAAAACGGACAACGCCAATCTGTTCTTAATGCACAATTTTTTTTTTACAACATTTTTTCCTGTAAATAAACAACCCCATCCAAAACGGACGTTGTTTTAAAAAAGCTTTACGCCCCAAGGGACGGGGTGTAATACCCCATATTAAAAAAAATCAGGCCATGAGCCCCGCAAAGTATTCCCGGGCAAGCTCTACTTCCTCTTTTGAACCAATTATCAACGGAACACGCTGGTGCAAATCTGTCGGTTCTATGTCGAGAATATTTCGCCCATCGTCGGTTATGGCCATGCCCCCGGCCTGTTCAATAAGCATGGCAAGCGGAGCCGCTTCATATAACAAACGCAGTTTACCCTCCGGCTTGTCCGTACTCTTTTTATCCCGGGCATAGATAAAAACCCCGCCCTTGATCAGATTACGATGAAAATCAGCAACCAGCGAGCCAATATAGCGCAGGCTGTAGGAACGCTTACCCTGAAAATCCAACTCTTTGAGATGATGAATATAGTTTCGGGTCTCTTCATGCCAGTACTTTTCGTACGCCTCATTAACGCTGTAATATTTGGAGCGTTCAGGGGTTTTAATATCTGGGTGTGAAAGAAAGAATTCGCCAACGCTCGGGTCCAGGGTAAATCCATGGACACCATCTCCGGTAGTATAAACCAGCATGGTACTTGATCCATATATAATATAACCAGCCGCCACCAGATCACGTCCCTTCTGGAGAAGATCTTCACGCACCCCCTGTTTGCCCCGGCTTTTTCGCCGGTGAATGGCAAAAATTGTGCCTATGGATACATTGACATCAATATTGGACGATCCGTCGAGCGGGTCAAAAGCGATGGTGTACTTGCCTTCATATCCGTCAAGAACGGGAATAATATCTTCATCTTCTTCAGAGCCCATAACGCAGATATAACCGCACTGTTCCATGCGCCGCTTGAAGGTCTGATTGGCAAACTCATCAAGTTTCTGGACATCTTCTCCCTGAATATTTGTTTTCCCGGATTGTCCCAGAATATCAGCAAGTCCAGCCATATTGACCTCAGCACTGATAATTTTTCCTGCAACAATGAGCTCATTCAACAACCCGGTCAACTCGCCGGTTGCTTCAGGATGAAGCATCTGACTGTCCATGAGCTGGCGGCTTACAGTTATTCCTTTACGCTTGGCCATTTCTCTCTCCTGTCTCTTTTCTGTACCTGCTCTCTTCTGTCAGACAACCATTCAACAAACTAAACAAGCACCCCTTGTAGTGGGTGGTTGTCCAGTTGTGTGATCGATGAGGGCAAATTATTCTGTTTTCCAGTTTCGCACAAGGTTCACCAGTGTTCGCACCGCAATTCCTGAAGGCCCCTTGGGAATATAACTCTTTTTGGTAAAATTCCACGCTGTGCCGGCAATATCAAGATGAGCCCACGGGGTATTGCCAACAAACTCCTGTAAATAACAGGCCGCGGTAATTGTACCCCCGCCTTTCCCACCGATATTTCTGATGTCAGCAACCTCTGATTCGATTTGTTTGGAATATTCAGTTCCTAAAGGCAAACGCCAGAGCGGCTCACCAGCCATGTCTCCTGCAGCCAGAATTTTTTCTGACAAAGAGTCATCTGTTGATAAAAGGCCTGTTCGATGATGGCCAAGGCCAACAATGACGGCACCTGTTAAGGTGGCAAGATCAACCACCGCGTCTGGTTTGTATGTTGCGATTCCGTAGGCAAGCGCGTCTGCTAAAATAAGACGGCCTTCTGCATCGGTGTTAATAACCTCAGAAGTTGTCCCTCCATAATGGGTGATAATATCTCCGGGTTTAATCGCTGATGCACCAGATAAGTTTTCCGTGGCCGGGACAAGGGCAACAACGTTCAGTCCTTTGGGGCGTTCTCTGGCAATGACCTGCATGGCACAGATGACTGCGGCTCCACCACACATATCATATTTCATATCCTCCATACCGGCTGCCGGTTTCAGGCTTATTCCTCCGGAATCAAACGTCAAGCCTTTGCCCACCAGCATAAGAGTAGGCCATTTTTTTGAACCCTGATATTCTAAAACAACAAGTTTTGGCGGCACAGCTGACCCCTGATTTACGGCGAGAATCCCTCCCATTCGCAATTTCTTCAAGGCAGGTTTATCAAAAATACGACAGCTGAGTTCATTTTTTCTGGCCAGTTCCCTGGCAAACCGAACAAATCGGGCCGGTGTCCAGACGTTACCTGGTTCGTTGGCCATATCTCTAGCCGCGCATGCGGCAAGGGCCGCTCTACGGCCACGATTCATTCCCTGGCGTACCTGATTATGATGTAATCCGCCGTCATGGAGAATAAACTGCAAATCCCCTGCCCTCTTTGCTCCATTCTCTTTATCATTCTTTGTCTTGTATTTATCAAAACTGTAATCTGTTAAAAGAAACCCCTCGGTAATGCTTTCAGCTACAACAGCAGCTGAAACAACAGTTTTCGCAGGGAGGACGGCCATGAGCGTTTTAACCTTCAAGCGATTTGCGGCAGCGACTGCTGTTCCAGCGGCAAGGCGGAGCTGTTCCCGGCAGTCGTCCTGATCATCTTTTAATGTACCAAGCCCCACCACCAGAACTCTTGTCGCGGAAAAATTCTTTTGTGAAGATGTGGGATAAAACCAGTATGACTGCCCGGCCTTGCCAGAAAAATCATCTGCTTTCCAAGCCTTTTTAATAGCTTTACGTACCAGAGGTTCAGTACATGGCACACTCTTTTTTCCTGTTTCAGCCAAAAAATAGACAAGCATGTCTCCTGCACTACGTACAGGATTCTTAGCACTTAATTTTATCATAACTATTCCTCATAATTTCCTGAAAGATGTCTATCTAAAAGATCTATCTTAAGCAATTATCATCTTACTCATTTTAGCTCAATTGGCAAAAGAGTTCATTTTAGATATGATAGAAAAAAAGTAATTATTCAGGTATCAGCACAATATTGACATAACCGTGGTCTGTAACTGTTCCAATGTGGGTGCAGCTGAACAGTTACGAAAAAAACATCTCTGTTCGGAGGGGTACTTTGATTCTAGAACTTATTCTGGCTGTTTTATTGGCCATCTGTATTTCTGCAACCTGCAGCGTGTTTGAAGCCGTCCTCTACTCTCTACCCATGAGCCGTATAGAAATGATTGCTCATCAGCGTCCTGTTACTGGCAAAATCCTTAAAAAGCTCAAACAGAATATAGACCAGCCTATCACGGCCATCCTTACCTTAAACACCATTGCCAACACCATGGGGGCTGCCGTGGCCGGTGCCGCTGCAGCATCTGTCTTTGGCAAGGGGAGTGTTCTTTGGTTTTCCGTTTTTTTCACACTGGCTATTCTGCTGCTCTCAGAAATACTTCCAAAAACCATAGGGGTTGAATTCAACTCGGCACTGGCCCCGCTCATTGCGCGGCCATTACAGGGAATGGTTGTTGTCTTAAAACCAATTATTCTGCTCTGCCAGGCTGTCACCAGACTGATTCCCAGAAAAAACAGCAGCCGGATTTCCGCAGATGAGCTGACAACAATTGCCCGGCTGAGCAGGAAATCCGGGGCCATAGAAAAAAACCAGGAAGAGGTGATTGCAAATATTCTCAGCCTGAATGAAAAAACTGTGCGCCAGGTTATGACGCCAAGGACTGTCATGTTCTGTCTTGACCAGGATATGACACTGACAGAAGCTGCCAATCTAAAAGAAAAATGGCGTACCCACAGCCGTGTGCCAGTGTACAACAAAAGCCCGGAGGAGGTTGTGGGTATTGTCCTCAGTTACGAAGTATTAATGGCTGCAACAGATAAAAAAAACGACCTCAAACTGAAAGACATGATACATCCGGCCATTTTTGTCCCGGAAACAGCACCTCTTAACAAAGTATTCATTAAATTTTTTGAGAAACACCAACACCTGTTTATCGTTGTTGACGAGTATGGAACCGTCACAGGTGTCATCAGCATGGAGGACATTATTGAAGAAATAATGGGCCGGGAAATAATTGATGAGTCTGATCAGGCCAAGGACATGCGCGCTCTTGCCCGAGCCAAAAACCCGGCAAAATAATCATCTTTTGTAAAAAAGACTTTCTTGCTGCCGAGTTTGGGTTCCTGCCAGCCTAAAATCATCTGCTGGCAGGCGGATTATTTTCTTTTTCTCTTGGCTATTTTCTTTTTATTCTTCTTTTTTGACAATCTCTGGGCATCTGCCAGTCGTTTTTCTGCCCTTTTGATAAGTTCTTCCTGAGAGCCGATAGATTTCCCCCGCCCGTCATCTGTGCGCTGTATATACGAACCGTCAGGCTGCATGTCCCAGGAACTTTGTTTATCTGCAAGCTGAATATTTAAAATCTCTCTTAATCTTTTTTGTAGATCCAAAGGTTCGATAGGGGTTATAACCTCAACTCTTTTTTCCAGATTCCGTTTCATAATATCAGCAGAACCGATAAAATATTCTTCCTTGCCACCATTATAAAAATAATAAATTCGACTGTGCTCAAGAAAACGACCAACGATGGAGACAACCCTGATATTATCTGATAACCCTTTAATTCCAGGACGAATACGACAGGTATCACGAATCAGCAAATCAATTTTTACTCCAGCCATAGAGGCTTTGTATAAGGCCGCAGTAATATCTTTATCCTCAAGGGCATTGGTTTTAAACTGAATCCTACGGCTATCCTTCCCTTTTTTGTTCTGTATTTCACGCTCGATTTTGTCAAGCAGGGCTTTTTTCAAAACCCTGGGCGATGGCAGGAGTTTCTGATAATTTCTATCCGGGGCATAGCCTGTTGTCAGGTAATTGAAAAGCTCTGTCAGATCATCTCCTATCAGGCGATCAGAGGTGAGTAAACCAAGATCCGAGTAGATGCGGGCAGTTCCGGCATGATAATTACCAGTACCAATATGGGCATAACGACGCAGGCCGTCATAATCTCTTCGAATAACAAAAATTACCTTGGAATGTGTTTTCAGCCCGACAACGCCATAAGTGACGTGTACACCAGCCTGTTCAAGATACCCGGCCCAGTGAATATTTGCAGACTCATCAAAACGGGCCTGCAGTTCAACAACAACAGCCACCTGTTTACCGTTATGAGCGGCATCAAGAAGATATTGAATAATGCGGGAATCTGACGAAGTCCGGTACAGGGTCATCTTGATGGCTAAAACCTTGGGGTCAACACTTGCCTCCCGCAAAAAACGTTCAACGGAGCTATTAAACGATTCAAAGGGATGCTGCAAAAGCAGGGCCCCCTCTTCCCGGATAACATGAAAAATATTTGGAGAATCACCAGCAAGCCTGGCATGATCCACGGGCTGATGGATAGGATAATGCAACTCGGGTTTATCAATAAGGGCAATTTCAACAAGATCACGCTTGCCCATGATGCCTTCAGTGGTAAAAACATCGCTATGCTCGTCAATACCCAGTTCGGCGGCCAGCATCCCTCTATGACTGGCAGACATGCAGGACCCGACTTCCAGCCGGACAATTTCTGCGAATTTTCGATCACGGAGGGCAGATTCAATGTCTGAAAGAAGATCATTCGCCTGTTCTCCGTTTTTTTCAGTAATCGCATTACGGGTCACGCGAAACAGTTCGCATGATTCAATATTCATACCTGGAAAGAGAGTTGACAAATTATTAGCAATCAAGTCTTCGAAACGAATATACAAATGCCCTGAGCCAACCTTAATAAAACGCGGAATGCCGACCCCGGTCGGGACTTTTATCCGGTTTAAAAAGGTATGATCATCGTGGAGATAACTTGTAACAACAAGAAGATTAAGAGAAAGATTGGATATAAACGGAAATGGATGGGCCGGGTCCATACCCTGTGGTGTCAGCAGAGGATAAATATTCTCCTGAAAATACTCATCTACAAGCCCATGCTGCTTTTTTGTCAGCTTCTGGTATTGAACAATACGTATACTTTTTCTGATCAACTTTTTGAGCAATTTTTCTTCAAGCTCTTCCTGTTGTTCCAGAAGATCGCGAACAACCTCATAACACTCCTCTATCTGCTGGGCAGGAGTGCGCCCGTCAACCGTCAGCTTACGTACACCGGCCCCGACCTGTTGTTTCAGCCCGCCGATGCGTTTCATAAAGAACTCATCAAGATTGGAGCCCACTATGGACAAAAACATGATTCGTTCAAGCAGGGGTGTTCTCTCGTCCAGCCCTTCATGCAAGACCCTGCGATTAAATTCAAGCCAGGTTAACTCACGATTCAGATACCACTCGGGGGAAGAGAGATCAAACTTTGCTGTTTTACCGCTGTCGACTGATTTTTTAACATTCTTGCCTGTCGTTTTCGAGAGCTCAACTTTTTTTTCCATCTCTAACTTTCGCCTTATGTTTTAGGAATTACAAAAACAGCATTTTAAAAATATAGAAGTGTATAAACAGACGATTAGCCTCTTGATTATACAGCTTTTAAAACAAATTAAAACAGCGGATTTATGACACCTGAAAAGTGGTCATTTACCAGCGGGCTAGAGCACAGGTTGCGTTGGAGTACTCAACAAGTGTTGCCACAAGAGAGCCCACTTTAATTTTAGACTGTATTTCCACAGGCACCCTACATGCATCCTTTGTCAGCCAGAAAACTGTATCGCCATTTTTTTCATATAATCCCTTAAAAGCCATCTGCGGCTTGACCTTAATGGTTTCAACTGTCCCAAACAAACTTTTTCTGGTCTGAAAACCCAAAACCTTCACCGCCACGTTATGGCGTTTTTCATCAACAAAAGTTGGAACAATTTCCTGCTTTTCAGTCTTTAGGTCAAGCGCCCGGGTTATAAAAAATGAAGAAAATTCATTATATACAGTTCCTGTTACGGTATATTTTTTTTCAGGATTTTTATTCTTTTTATAAAAAATCTGAAAATTTTTCTGATCATACAGAGTAAGGCGCTGAACGTTTACATGACCTCCTTCGACCTGATGCACCTCATAACGGTAAGGCAAAAACTGCGGACCTTGTATGTAGGTGGTAAAAGTATCGTCAACAGGATAGAAAAATTTAAAAAGACCATAATCTTTTACCTTGGCTGTAATGGTCAGCCCGTTGCCGGATTTCTCGTGTTCGACCGCCAGATACAGGTCTCCGATTTTTATTCCTCCGGACCAGGTTATGGAAAAATGCATTTTTTCCTGCCCTGAAAAAATAGTACGCACAGCCTTTTGATCAAGAGACAGGGACGAGTCTGCCGACCAGGCAGGTCCGGACAGGAAAAAAAGAAAAATAAGAAACAAAGAAGAGTAGGATGTGTATTTTTTTCTCATGGGTTGCTGCCAGGAAGATAGAGAAAGATATGCCCTGTGCTTGTCTGAAACTTCAGGAGCACGGAGCACGAAATGATTGAGCAGCAAACAATAAGTCTCTTTCCCTGAAAATCAATGGAGTGTAAGAAGAGACAGCCAGGTGGAGACAAACAATGTCAGAGCGATGAAGCCATTCATTGAAAAAAAGGATACCTGAATCTTTGAGAGGTCTTTTGGGTTAACAACAATATGTTGATAAAACAAAGCACTTCCGGTAAGGACAATGCCGATATAATAGATAAAATTTAGTCCCTGGACAAAACCTGTCAGGATGAAAAACAAAAACGCGAGTACATGAAAAAAAACAGCCAGACGAAACGCCTTTGTACGACCAAAAAATGCCGGCATGGAAAATAAACCGGCTTTTCTGTCAAAATCTGCATCAAGGCAGGCATAAATACAGTCAAAACCTGCCACCCAGAACAACACCCCTAAAGACAATACCCACGGGTACCCAGACAGACTCCCTGCTGCGGCAACCCATCCACCAAGCGGAGAAAAAGCAAGAGCTAAGCCAAGAACCACATGACATAACCAGGTAAATCTCTTGGTCAATGAATAAATAAAGGTCAGTGACAGGGCAAAAGGTGCGAGCAAAAGAGCAGCGGTATTCAGCATCCAACAGGCAAAAAAGAAACAACCCGCTGACACGGTAACCATAAGCCAGGACTCTTTCAAGCTCACTTGACCTGCCGGTATTGCCCGTTTTTCAGTGCGGGGATTTGCCGCATCAAATCGTCTGTCAACAATGCGATTAAAGGTCATGGCTGCTGTTCGGGCACCAAACATGGCAATCACAACCCAGAAGAACACTCTCAACGAAGGAAGTCCGCGTACAGCAAGAAATGCGCCCATAAGAGCAAAGGGCAAGGCAAAGACCGTATGCTTAAACTTTATCATTTCAAGCATTATCTGTAATTTCTTCATTTTATTATTCTTGTTTATCTTGTCAATACGTGCCTCCTGCGACAAGGCCGTTTGTTTATATGAAAGTGGAGTTCACAACTCCAGCTATTGCATCACTTTCATTGTTCGTTATGGCTGTGACCCAAAATTTGGTCCAGCCATGCTGATCACTGCCCCTGCCACCGTGGAATATCCGGAAGAGGCAACCCGACCTGATCAAGAATCCGCCCGGCAAACTGCAGGGCCATGTCATCAAGATTCTCCGGTTTCAAATAAAAAGAAGGCATGGGCGGGCAAATCACAGCTCCGGCATCGACAAGCTTTAACATATTGACAAGATGGGTTCTGTTAAGAGGTGTTTCCCGGACCGCAAGGACCAGGGGGCGACGTTCTTTCAAGCAGACATCAGCGGCACGATGGATAAGATTACCGGAAAATCCGGCAGCAACAGCCCCCATGGTTCCAGTGGTGCAGGGAAGAATTATCATAGCGTCATAGCGTGCCGAGCCAGAAGCTGGAGGTGCTGTAAAATCATCTGCCTCAAACCACTGGTTCACTCCCGGAAGATCTTCCGGGCTGCAATTTTTTTCCAGTTGCAACACAATCCGGCCACTCTCAGAAATGATGGCGTGAACTTCAACATCCTGCCTGCTCATTATTTCCAGAAACGCGGTAACATACAGCATACCTGTTGCGCCGGTAACAGCAAGGAGAAGTCGTTTGGGCGGTATCATGTTATTTCACTCCGACATAGATTGAAACAATACCAAAAGTCAGCGACTTGCGCTCAACATGAGAAAAGCCGGCTTCACGCATCATGGCCAGGAGTTCTTCCGGTTCATAAAAGGCGGCAATTGAGGAGGCAAGATACTCGTAGGCTTCTTTATCTCCGGAAA
>JALXCX010000010.1 GCA_026990725.1 Desulfobulbaceae bacterium | reverse complement strand
TACAATCCTCCGCCTGCCCACCGGGGTTTTTTACGCCCAGGGCGTGAAGGCAAATGTCTTGTTTTTTGATAATAGAGAGGGGCGGGACAAGGCCTGGACAAAAGAGATATGGTATTATGACTATCGAACCAACGTCCACCATACCCTGAAAAGAAAGCCGCTGCGCCTTGAAGATCTCCAGGATTTTATCTCCTGTTTTAACGCACAAAATCGCCATGATCGCAAACCAACCTGGGACGAAAAGACAAATCCCCAGGGCCGCTGGCGCAAGTACAGCTATGAAGAAATCATGGCCCGTGACAAGACAAGCCTTGATATTTTCTGGCTCAAGGACAAGAGTCTGACCGATCTGGAGGATCTGCCCGAGCCGGACATTCTGGCCGCTGAAATCATTGAAAACCTTGAAGCCGGGCTGGCAAGTTTCCGGGCAGTCGCGGCAGGATTGGAGCAGAAATGAGCAAGCAGAATTTTCCCAAATATCATCGCCAACGGTTTCTTGTTGCTTTGCTTGAAACCGCTG
The DNA here is from genome assembly GCA_026990725.1 of Desulfobulbaceae bacterium. Classification (GTDB taxonomy): domain Bacteria; phylum Desulfobacterota; class Desulfobulbia; order Desulfobulbales; family Desulfobulbaceae; genus Desulfobulbus_C. The sequence continues at coordinate 2,242 of JALXCX010000010.1, read as the reverse complement.
GTGGAAAACTGGGCAAAATGGATTTTCAGAAACTGCTCTTTTTATCGCACCAGATGACGGATATCCGCTATTTTGATTTTGTACCCTATCATTATGGCTGCTATTCTTTCCAGGCAGCTTCGGACCTGGAAGTTCTGCAGAAAAACGGCTGGCTGCAAATAGAGGGAAACAACATCTCCCTGTTACGTTCAATACCTGCTGAAAAATCTCTCAAACCGCAACAAAGAGATGAATTAGCATTCTTTATGCGCAATCACCGGCAATATAGGGGCAGGTCGCTGGTGCGCCATATCTATGAGAGATATCCTTATTTTGCCATCAGAAGCAAAATGGCCAGAGATATTGTGGACAACAAGGCCCTGGAGCGGATCAGGGAAGTAAAGAACGGCCTGCGTCGGCAACGAACAATTCTGTTCACAATCGGGTATGAGGGAATCACGTTTGAAAATTATGTGAACAGGCTGATCCGTCATGACGTACGGCTGTTATGTGATGTCAGAAAGAACCCGTTAAGCCGAAAGTTTGGCTTTTCCGCAAGAAGTTTAGAGGTCCTGCTGCCCAAGCTTGGTATTGATTACATGCATATCCCCGAACTCGGCATTGTTTCCCAAAGCCGGAAAAACCTGGAGACCGAGGAGGATTATAAACGTCTCTTTCGTGAGTACACAAAAACCCTGCCCCGGAAAAAACCCTACCTCCATCAGTTGCACAACCTGGTGCGCAACAAACAGCGGATTGCCATTACCTGTTTTGAAAAAGAACCATCATTCTGCCATCGGCATTGTCTCAGCGACTGGCTTCAGAAAGAAAAGGGCCTTGAGGTCAGCCATTTATGATCGAGACAAAAAAAGTTTTTATAACCGTCAAAACCTATCCCACCCTGTCAACAAAATATGACGAACTGGTGTGTACAGCAGGTTTTTTTGAGGATGGCAGTTGGGTCCGGCTTTATCCCCTGCCGTTCCGCAAACTTGATGATGAAAAACAGTACCGGAAATACCAATGGCTTGAATTGCAACTGGAGAAAAATTTCAGTGATCCCCGGCCGGAAACATACAAAGTGGTGGACAGGGACAGCATAAGGCCTGTTGGTGATGTGATAAGCACGGCTAATGCATGGCAAGGGCGGAAGGATATAGTTTTTTCCAAAAACAGGATCTATACAAATCTCACAAAATTAATAGAACTGGCCAAATCCAATACACTTTCTTTGGCAACATTTAAACCGACCAAAATAATTGGTTTTGAAATCAAGGAAACTGAACGGAACTGGCCAAAAAACAAACTTGCCCTGTTAAAGAAAAAAGCAAGACAGTTATCTCTTTTTCAAACACCCGAGGAGGTTCGAAAAGAATTTTCTGTCGTCAAGAAGCTACCCTATAAATTTTACTACAAATTCTGTGATGACCAGGGAAGAGAGTCCAGGTTAATGATAGAAGATTGGGAGATAGGTGCCCTGTATTGGAACTGCTTAAAACGGGCAGGTGGAAATGAGGGAACAGCGCTGGCAAAGGTACGGGAAAAATTTGGCAAATCGTTGCTGAAAAATGATATATACTTGTTTCTTGGGACGACGTTGCAATTTCATCGAAGATCGCGAAATCCTTTCGTGATTATCGGAGTTTTTTATCCACCCAACAATCCGCAGCTATCCTTGTTTTAGGTGGTTCTCGGTGAGAGCATACGCAATTCTTTGAAAATTCAACTAATTGACGGGTAATTGACGGCTTCATGAAAATCCTCATTCGCTGCCACGACTAAGCCTTTAGACGCCAAACCGGGAAATATCAGCCATAGAGGGGAGCTTCAACTCATCAAGGTAATCCGCCCAGGCCTGCATCATTTTCGTCCGTGCTTCCAGGTGTTCTGCATGATTATACGCGGCGGATACCTTATCACCGTGGACATGGTCAAGCTGAAGTTCAATGGCGGCATGCGGCCAATCGAGTTCATGCAGCAGGGTTGAGGCCATGGAACGGAAGCCGTGGCCGCATACTTAGCTCTACTCCGCTGCCCATAAAAAAAGCCCTGCTTAGCTTTTCAAGCTACGCAGGGCATGCTTCGTACAATAGTTGAAGAAAAATTAAAAAAACATTTGCTTAAATATGGCCTGCCATGCGTAGCCCGAAGGGCGAAGCATGGTGGAGGTGGCGGGAGTTGAACCCGCGTCCGGAAATACTCCCCTCACGTCTCTACATGCTTAGTTCCAGGTTTGAATCTCACACCCGGCTCTCACCTGGAA
>JALXCX010000009.1 GCA_026990725.1 Desulfobulbaceae bacterium | reverse complement strand
CTGGCTGTCCCTGACGAAGCCATATCACCACCACGAAAAATCATTGATTCAGTTTCCACAACAGTTTCTTCATCTACGTGAGTTTCATTGTGGTATACATGCAGATCCCTACTTTGCAAAAAAACAAAAGTTCCGTCTTTCTGCATGGCCCATTCAATATCCTGCGGGCCATCAAAGTATTGTTCGATCCTGATAGCCTTTTCACTCAGGTCAATAATCTGATTAGCAGTAAGTGATTTATCTTCAGACACAGGAGTGCAGGTCAGTTGACATTTTTCTTTAGAAACAGAAAACACTTCAGGAATAACCGTGCCGCTGACAACAGCATCTCCAAGTCCTTTTGTGGAGTGAACAAACAATTCATCATTCCTGGCTCCTGCAGGGTCTGCGGTATACACTACCCCTGCTGCAACAGCTTCAACCATTTGTAGAACCATTGCAGCCATTGGGGTTTCTTCATCACTGAGACCGCAATTAATCCTGTATGCCAGAGCTTCCGGACTGTATTTACTGCAAAGTACTTCAATATATGCCTTAATCAGTTGCTCCGGTCTTACATTCAGACAACTGGAGTATTGCCCTGCAAACGAACATTGGCCATCTTCACTGAGTGCACTGCTCCGTACAGCACATAGTTGATCTCCACCTTTGCCACACTCTTTTTGCAACAAATCCTGGGCTGCCAGGATCGCTTTCTCAACATCTGGTGGAACTTCAGAATCACTGATTAACCGGATAATTTCAGAGGATATCTCTGACAGGCGATCAACTGCTCTGAGATCAGTTTCTCCAAGCAATGTATTAATAGCGGGACGGAGGTTATTATACTCAAGAAGATAGGAAAAACTGTTCGTTGTGATGACAAAACCGGCTGGAATAATCAGGTTCAGCGAGCGTGCAAGTTCTACCAGAGTACCGGTCTTGGAACCTGTATATTCGTTGGAAAAATCTTTGTCAGAGAATTGGAGAACAAATGGCTCTCCAAAATTTAGCTTTGGAGGGGCAAGAAAAAAACGGGAATAGAAATCAAATTTTTTATAATAGGCAGGCAAATCAACATATGAACCGGGTGCCATCTGTTCAAGACTGTCTACCATCCCTTTGACATTTCTGGAAAGAGCGTCGTATTTTAAGGAAATTTTACAAAAATCTTCCTTTTTTCCTTGATAATACAGACTTTCCAGATCTGCCATCACCTCATGAGAACGGCTGTCAAAGGCCAGCAGCTTTTGAAAGGCTTCATAGGTCGTTCGAAGCACAGCACCGGGTGCAAATACCCTGTACGTCCAATGTTTAAAAAGGTTTGTTAACATTGTTTGTCCACTGCTGAAGTCGATTACCCCAAAAAGGATCAGGAGAGCGTCTCGAAAGATAATCTTTCCGAAAAAGAATAGCAAGCAGACTATCTTACGCCTGTCCCAAATTGCCTATGGGGAAAGACACTGTTAGCCACTAGTGTCATGTCAACCTTGTACTGTCGTGTAAAAAATGGTAAATTTCTTCATAATCAACTATGGAGGTTTGAACATGAAGAAATTTACAGTGACATTGACTGCAGAAGAACGAGAGGAACTGAAGCAAATCACATGTAAAGGAAAACATAAGTCACAAAAGCTGATCAACTCATTGATTTTGCTAGACTGTGATGAGGGTGATCACCAGAAGCAAAGATCTACAAATGCAGAAATAGCCAAAGTGCTGAATATTAGTATGCGGAAAATAGACCGTACCAAAAAGCGTTTTGTGGTTGATGGGCTTGATGTGGCCCTGAACGGCAGAAAAGGAAGTAGAGTTTATAAGAAAAAAGTGGACGGTGACTTTGAAGCTCACTTGGTTGCATTGAGTTGCGGCGATCCACCTGAGGGGTTTGCCAGGTGGAGTTTAAGGCTATTGGCGGATAGAGTTGTTGAGCTTGATTATATTGACAGCATATCCCATGAATCTATTCGCCGCATATTAAAAAAAACGAACTCAAGCCTTGGCAAAACAAAGGGTGGGTAATCCCTCCTGAGCAGAATGGCAGTTTTGTCGCCAACATGGAGATGGTTCTTGATGTTTACAAACGCCCTTATGGCCCAAGGTTTCCAGTTGTTTGCATGGATGAATCGCCCAAACAATTAATCGGAGAGATCAAAACACCAGTTAAGGCAAAACCTGGCAGGACGGCAAGACACGATTATGAGTATAAACGAAACGGGATGTGTAATATCTTTATGGCATGTGAGCCGCTAAAAGGTCAAAGAATTGTCAAGATAACTGAGAGGAAAACTAAAAAAGACTGGGCTCATTTCCTCAATGATATTGCGTCAGCATACCAGGATGCAGAAAAAATAACCTTGGTTATGGATAATTTAAACACCCATGTCCCAGGAGCGTTATACGAGACTTTCAAGCCTGAAAAGGCAAAAGATTTGTTGAATCGATTCGAATTTGTCTATACTCCAAAACATGGTAGCTGGTTGAATATGGCAGAAATTGAATTGAATGTTTTGATAGGTCAATGCCTTGGACGGAGAATCGACAACATAGAAGAGGTTGAACACGAAGCTGCTGCTTGGCAAGCATACAGAAACAACAAGGACGCAAAAGTCAATTGGCAGTTTACTACAGATGATGCCAGGATTAAATTATCCAGACTTTATCCGACAATTGATAGTTGACACGACACTAGCAGATTTCCTTACATTCAAACATGCTGATACCAGAGGGGTCAACCCATGTTGGGATACCTTTTTTGTGTTGCCAACTGAGGTTTGGTGTTTACTT
>JALXCX010000008.1 GCA_026990725.1 Desulfobulbaceae bacterium | reverse complement strand
AGACAGGGAACAGGAATTATATGCCAGATTCCGGGCAGCATGTGATCATTTTTTTAACAGGCGAAGTGTTTTTTTTGCAGAACAGGACCTGCTCCGTCAGGAAAACCTCAAGGCCAAGGACGCCCTCTGTCTTGAAGTTGAAGAACTTGTCAAAAACCCGAAGATGGAACATGGCCGGAAAATCCAGGAGATCCAGAAACGCTGGAAGGCCATCGGTCCGGTACCGCGCAAATTTGATGAAGAGATATGGCTCCGCTTTCGGGGTCTTTGTGATACCTATTACAGCTGGCTTGATGAGCAGAGAAAGACCAATCTTCTGCAAAAAACAGCACTCTGCGAGCAGGTCGAGGCCTTGCTGCCGAAAACAGAGGAAGAGACTATTGACCGGGATGTAATTGACAAAGTCATCGAACTGCAAAAACAGTGGAAAACTATTGGCCCGGTACCAAGGGATCAGGCCGATGAACTCTGGCAGCGCTTTACAGGCAAGTGCGACATTTTTTTTGTTGAACGAAAGATCAGGCAGCAGGAAGAGGACAAGAAAAGATTTGTAAATCAGGAGGCAAAAGAGGAGATTCTTCGTCTTGCCGGTGAGGCCATGGCCCTGTCGAATCAGGCCGAAATCACTGCCCGGTTACAAGAGCTGCAACAGCAATGGAAACAAATTGGTCCGGCCCCTCGTGCACACGACCAGCTCCTCTGGGATGAATTTCACGGGCTTTGCAATGCTTTTTTTCAGGAAAAACGGGAACGTTATCTGGAAAAAACCGTTGTTTTGGAAGACAATCTGAAAAAAAAGGAAGAACTGTGTTTCCAGCTTGAGCGCCTTGCCGGGAAAGGTCCTAAAGAAGAGCAGGTCAGCAAGGACACAGGTCTTGACCTTGCGGAGCAGTTTAAAATTGCCAGAGAGGCCAATTTTCTTCTGGCCGGAAAAACAAAAACCGTCCAGGCTAAACGGGAAGAAGTTCGCCGGATTCAGCAGGAATGGAAAGCAGTTGGTACGACATTCAGGGACAAAGAACAAAAGCTGTGGAAACGATACCGAACAGCCATCGACATTATTTATTCAGAAAATCCGCATCAAGGAAAAGAGAAGAAAACTCAACCGGTACAAACAGAAACAAAACAATAATAACTTATTGAAAAGAGCACCAGACAAAGAATTGACGCATCACGGACCAGCCGGTTGGCCCGCAAAATGTCTTCTGCGACCGGCGGGCGTAATGCATCGCCTAACAGTGGTTTTCTACTGAGTTTTCCAAAATACCAGGACTCACCACCCAGCTGAATCCCCAGCGCCCCGGCAGCTGCCGCTTCCGGCCACCCGGCATTGGGGCTTGCGTGTTTCTTTCTATCCCGCAGCAAAATCAACAGGCTCTGTTTCATACTGCCACCCATCGTTGCGGCCACAACAAGGGCGATTCCAGAAATTCTTGCCGGTAAATAATTGAGCACATCATCAAGTTTTGCCGGGCAATTGCCAAATTCCAGGTACTTGTCATTTTTATAGCCAAACATGGAATCCATGGTGTTCACAGCCTTATACGCCATGGCGGCCGTGCCAGCGCAGATCACCGGCCACACTCCGCCAAAAATTAGCCCTGTTACGGCCCCACAGGTCGCCCAAAAGAGCGGTGCGATAATGCCATCTGACATATTTTCCGCCACACTCTCAACACAGGCCCGGATAATCTCCTGTTCATCAAGTTTTGTTGTATCACGGCCAACAATCATGCCGACCCGTTGTCTGGCCTCAACCAAATCGGTTACAAGGGCCTCATGCACGCGTATGGCATGACAGATCAAATCACGGGCAGCAAGCGTTGTGTAGAGTAAAAAAAGAGCAGCCAGCCAAAATAAAAGCTGAGACAGAAAAAGAGATAGCGAAAAAATCAACCCGCAGCCCAGGCCCACACTGGCTAAGACCAGGACAACAGTCAGTCTGCCCATGTTTTTTTTGGAAAAAGGGAGTTGCCTGGTAAAATTTTCCACGGTCTCGCATATCCGGCCAATCAACCGGATAGGATGTGGCAGCCAGGGCGGGTCTCCAAGAAAAAGATCAAGAAGACAGGCAGACCAGAGAACAAAAAGAAAGCTCATTTGGATATTTTTCCCCGAAAATAAGAAGCATCACAGCAATTGACGTCACAGTGGCTCTTTCAGACGACTCAGGATTTACTGAGCATACTACAGGCCAAGCAGTTCGTATATTCTTTGCATGTCCAGGTTCTTTCTGAGTACGGCTGCCAATCTGTCAAAAGCGGGCTCAAGGTCATAGCGGATACAGGTTCCGGTAAAATCGGTTAAACCTTTTTTTTGACGAAGCGCATCAATAAAGGAGCGCCGAAAAAGATCTGAATCAAAAATTCCGTGCAGATAACACCCCCATATTCGCCCATTTTCTGCTGAAATACCACAATGACTGCCATCAGAAAAACTCAACAGGGCACCACCTTGCCCCAGACTCCGGCCGTGATGGATTTCGTAACCGTATACCGGTTTTCCCGAAGGGATATGCGTTCCCTCTTTTCTGGTCAGGGTTTTTTCTGCGGCAAGTTCGGTGACAAGATCCAGCAGCCCTAATCCATGAAGCGCACTGCCTGCCGCACCTTCCAAGCCGTGGGGGTCAGATACTGACCGGCCAAGTATTTGAAACCCGCCACAGATACCAACAACCTCACACCCCTGTTCTGCAAGAAGAATGATCTCCCGGTCCAGGCCACTGTCAGCCAGATACTGAAGATCTGCCACAACATTTTTTGACCCCGGAATGATCAGACAATCCG
>JALXCX010000007.1 GCA_026990725.1 Desulfobulbaceae bacterium | reverse complement strand
GAAAACCAGTTGGGCGGGCCGCTTTTTGACAGACATGGTCGCAGTCTGCTGCTCAACGACCGGGGGCGCTACCTGTTGCCCATGGCCAAAGACATTACCTTTCAGGTGTGGAATGCAGAATCCATGCTCACGGAGAAACGAAATTCCGTGGCCGGCTCACTGGAGATTATTGCAAGCTCCACCATTGGCAATTACGTGCTTCCCTATCTGACTGGTGCCTTTATGCGGCTTCATCCGGAGGCTCATATTAATATGCTGGTTGCCAATACCCAGCAGGCCGAGTTGCTTGTCTCCCAAGGGGTTATGGACATTGGTTTTGTTGAAGGCGGGGTTAATGACGAGCATGTGCGCTCGGCTCCATGGTTTAAGGATGAGCTGGTTGTGATCGTCAGTTCCACACATCCCATGGCGACAAAAGAGTGTTTTGAAATACCCGGGGATTTGCAGGATACCACGTGGGTGATGCGCGAAGAAGGTTCGGGAACGGCGGAAATTTTTCGTAAAAAACTGGGAAAGCACGTGTCGCAGTTAAAAGTCGTTACCAGAATGGGCCATACCGAGGCTATTAAGAAGGCTGTTGAGTCCGGAGTGAGTGCTGCCTGTCTGTCCCAGCTGACCATTTGTCGGGAGGTTGAACAGGGTTGGCTGAAGAGCCTGAAAGTTGAGGGCATTAATATGCAGCGGCAGCTCCAGATAATCCAGCACCGGGATAAGGTCACTACCCGACTCATGGATGAGTTTTTAAATTTTTGTGAGGTGATAACAGAGTGCGGCCTTGGTAAGGAATGTTTGTCTTCACCCTGGAAACTTCAAACGTTGTTAAGTGAGTATAATAAATAAGGGAAATCTTTTAGATTGAGCGAGATGTTTTGTGTGGGATAAGAGCAGTAAAATTTTGAGAGGAGCGTATGTTTACAGGGAGTAAGAAGTTTATCTGGCTGGCTTATCTGCTGGCAGGTACAGCTGTGCTGCAGCTGACTGCCTGCGGAAGCAGTAAAACCTATGGTGATGTAAAGTTTATGACTATTCCTCCGGGAGCTCAGGTCGTTAATTTAAGGGATGATGCCAACCTTGGGATGACCCCCGTGCAGGTGACCTGGGAAGGCAAGGATGGCAAACCGGAATATGTGACGGTCGAGTTAACCAAGAAAGGATATAAAAATGATATTACCTCCTTCTGGGTGAATACACGCCATAAGACTCGCGAGGCCGCAGCAGGAGAACCTCAGCCGGTAACAGTTGAATTGCAAAAAAGGAAATAACGATGAAAAAATACGCTCAGTCAGCTGTTTTATTGCACAAGATGGTTCTGCTGGCAGTTGCCGGTTTACTGCTCGCCGGCTTGAACGGATGTGGTTCGGATATTCAAACAGTGAAGTTCAAAATCAATTCGGAACCTGAAGGGGCTCATGTTGCCTTAAAGGTCAGCGGGCCGGACCGGCCACGTTCTTCAGAGTGGATTTATCTCGGCCATACGCCCATCCGGGTAGTGCGGCAGTTCAATGAAGATGATGTGCCGGGGGCAAAAATAACCCTTAAGGTTATGCATGCCGGTTATTATGATCAGGTCCGGGAATGGGATGGAGAAGCTTTTTTAAACACAGCTGTAAAAAACGGGGTGCTCTTCTGGACTCCAGAGCTGGTCCCTCATCCTTCAGATCAGTAATGGAGCATTTTCGTTATTGCTGATCCTGTCAAATCTTCATCGTATGACCTGCTCTTCACTCGAAGTGCAGGTCAAATATACGTAAAGCACAACGTGCTCAAGACATAGAGTTTTCTCTTGAAACCTTCCGTGCTCCAAAAAAATTCAGGATACAATTATGCTGGTTCATGGTACGCCCTATAGATCCATTTGGCTGGAAGATGATGGTCGTTGTTTTGCAATTATTGACCAGACGAAACTGCCTCATCAATTTGTCAGGCAGCGTCTTGAGACCTTAGAGGATGCTGTTGTGGCCATCAAGGACATGCTGGTCCGCGGAGCACCGTTGATTGGCGCGACAACTGCCTGTGGAATATGCCTCGGCCTGCTTGAAGACAGTTCAAATGCGGGCCTTGAGCTTCTGAGCTCAAAACTGCTTGCCGCTCGTCCCACTGCAGTTAATCTGCGTTGGGCAGTGGACAGAATGCGGGCGTTGCTTGAAAAAATCCCTCCAGATGAGCGTGTTGCTGCCGCCTACAGTGAAGCTGCAAAAATCTGCAATGAAGATGTGGAAGTGAACAGCGCTCTTGGCGATCATGGGGTGGAATTGATCAGGCAGCATCAACAGACCGACCGACCGGTGAACATTCTTACGCATTGTAATGCCGGTTGGCTGGCAACAGTTGATTGGGGGACAGCGCTTTCTCCCGTCTATAAGGCCTGGGAACAGGGTATTGATGTCCATGTCTGGGTTGATGAAACCAGACCCCGGAACCAGGGAGCGCATTTAACGGTCTGGGAACTCGATGCTGCTGGTATTGCCCATCATTTAATTGTTGATAATGCCGGCGGCCATCTCATGCAGCACGGTCAGGTGGATCTTTGTATCGTGGGTACTGACAGAACTGCCGCAAATGGCGATGTGTGCAACAAGATTGGTACCTATTTAAAGGCGCTTGCCGCCTATGACAATAACATACCGTTTTATGTGGCGCTCCCGGGTTCTACCATAGACTGGACTCTGGCCAAGGGCTCGGAGATACCCATTGAAGAGCGAAGCCAGGAAGAAGTTCTCAGGGTGTCTGGCACAACAGATGGACAAAATATCACGCAGGTACAAATAGCTCCCGGAGAGACACCGGC
>JALXCX010000006.1 GCA_026990725.1 Desulfobulbaceae bacterium | reverse complement strand
TGATAAGTATGCGTTGCCGCTACTCCCTCTTTTTCTTCTTCGATAAGGCTGATCAGCGTGTCCAGCATGATCAGCAGGTTATCCTCAGAGTCTTTAATTGTTTGTATCTTAACAAGCTGTGCCTGTTTAAGCAGCTCCCGGTAGTGGACAAGGCTTGGACCGAAATTCTTGCCATCCAAATAATGGGCGGCATTTAACGGCAGAATAAATTCGCTGTACGGATTGATAAACAGCTCGTAATACTCTCTTTTAAGTTCACGCAGCTCTTTCTTTCGCAAAATCTCTGCAAGTTCTCGAACTGCCTTGTCAATATGGGGGTTAATCTGTTCTTTGCAAAGTGCTGCAAAAATACCACGCCAGCGGCTCATACGTTCCGCATCTGGCTCATCCTGAAAAAAAGATTTCAGCAGATCCAGAAAACGAAGGCGGACCAGAATGAGGTCGCGGTCTGAAATTTCTATGGCCTTACTCATAGTTTATGGGCCTCAAAAAGTTTGACAACCCTGCACGTATCACAGTAGTCGAGAAGGTCGTTTTGTGAATCCCAGAGATTTTTTTGGGTGAGAACTGACATAACCTTTTCAAGTGACTGGCGGGTACCGAAAATTTTTCCGCATTTTTTACAGTGGACAGGTTCGGCCTGGGCCTTTTCATTTTTTTCAAAAAACAGGGGCGACAACGATAAACCCGGCTGCATGGTCAGGGCTTCTTCCGGACATAGTTCAACGCAACTTCCACACTGGACACAGAGGATGGGTTTGTGGTGAATGGAAAACTTTTCACTGTCGGCAGTAAGAGCTGCAATTCTGCATTCCCCAACACAGGCATTGCACAAAGTACATTTTTCAGTATCCAATACAATGTCGCCAAACTGTGCTGTCGGCGCTCCTGTCAGGCGGACCTGTTGTTTTTCGCTCTGCCGGCAGAGAAATGCAAGGATATGAGCTGCTTTCTCGCGGCGGTTGGTAAAAGAGTAATCAGGATACAGCGGGAGTACAGGAGATTCCTTTTCTGGTTTATCGAGAATTTCTGCAAGGTTACCTGGGCGCCTGAAAAGAATCCTGTTGTTTTCTTCAAAAAGGGCATTGAGTACTGTTTCAGTAAGAGTAACCTGCAGATGGAGCGGAGAAGACGAGTCTTCGTCTGGGCTGAGTAGGCAGATTCGTGCAGCACCTTGAGCAAAAAGAAAAAGCAGATGCATACTGCTGAGGGCAGAGGTTTGGGGATATTCAAGAAACAAGGTGTTTTTGAATTTTTTCGGCGTATTCTGCCACCAGAATTTATGCAAATCTTTTTCGCAACCTAAAACGATGGTTGTCCCGACTTGCAATGAAATATTACGGAAGTATTCCACAAAAGCAGCATCGGGAAAGCGCGCATACTGCAGGGCTCCGGTGGGGCAGCTTGCCAGGCAGGCACCGCATTCCGTGCATTTTTTATGATCAAGGGCAATACCGTTTTGGCCTCTGGAAATTGCCCGATGTTTACAGGCGGCAAGACAAATGTCACACCCTATGCCAAGCCTGCCGCTGTATTGGCAAATACTTGGCTGACAGGTGACGACTTCGTCTACCTGTGCGGCATAGATCGTGTCAAAAAGAGCATCGACTTGCTCTTCTGTAAAAATTCTTTCTTTATTAATCCGGGAAGAAAAATTAACTTCCGTCCCCGAGAGCAACAGTACGGAAGGGACAGTCAGTTTCCTTCGCTCAACTGCATGCAGATCAATGGCCAGCTCCGGGCAAGCCGTCTGACAGGCGTTGCAGAGGGTGCATTTTGAAAAGTCGAGAAAAAGCTGTTCTGAAAGGCATTGTTCCGGACAAGCCGGGCCGCAACTTCCGCAATAGGTGCAGATATCACGGTTTACAGGTTGTTTAACTATGAATGTACAGGTATATCGGTCGTTATTAAAGGATAAGTCAAGCTCCTGGGCTGTAGAGAAATCGGGGTCATATCCTTGTAAAAGCAACGGGCTCAGGTTGAGAATATTTCCATATCTTTCAGTGAAATTATGGAGTGATTTTTTGTTGGCAGAAAGAACAGTAACTCTGGGATCCGGTTCAATGGTATAGGAACGAAATGACAGGCTGTTTGCGCGAAGAAGCTCGGCCCTGCCAAGAGCCGCCATTGCCTGATCGTCTAAACTGGCAAGGTCGCCGTTAAGCTTAAAGGCAGGAGAAACAGGATAGGTGGCATCAGAATGGATTGAATTAAATCCACCTGCTAAAAGAGTTGTGTTTGTTGAATTTGCTGATGCGGTAGATGAAGCTGCAACTTGGCACTTGCTGGCAGGTACCTGCTGGTACACAGTTTCTGCGCCATTTCCGTAACAGAGCAGATGATTGACATATTTACTCATAAACCGCATCCCTCAGGGAGACTCTGGTAAAAATATTTCAATCTTTGATTTTCATTTCATCCTGTTCCGAATTAAATGAATGATTGAAATATTTATTCAAAACTATAGCTCGGTTAGTTGAAAAAATAAATCATTATTTTACTTATCCCCCAACCTGTTTTGCGTATTATGAAGAGACAAAACGTATGGAGAAATAAGCAGATTATGTTATGTATGAATATTGTCCGGATAAAAATAATTGTATCAATTTTATTGTTGTATAAATGCTGATTGAAAGGCGGAAAATGATTTCTTTGATACAGGCTCATAAGTATCTATGCTACCTGGACCCGTTGAAACCCGAGAGTTTCACCACGGAAAAGGCATTAGGTAAGATTTGCAGCAAAGAAATATGTGCCAGGGCAAACTGTCCTTCGGTGGATAGTTCGTTAAAAGATGGCTTTGCTGTTGTCTCTTCTGATCTTGACAGGGCTTCTTTAAAGAACCCGGTTCCGCTGACAATTATTGATTCTCTTGTTGCCGGCGATACTAAAAAAACAGAGCCCGTCACTTCCGGGCAAGCTGTACGTATCATGACAGGGGCAGCCATTCCTGAAGGCGCCACTGCTGTGCTTTCTTCAGAATTTACCCGTGTACATGGAAATCAATTGTATGCCCTTGCAGATGCTGCGCCCAATCGTAATATACTGCGAAAAAGTAGTGATATACGTAAAGGGGCAGCCATTATCTCTGAAGGTGAGTTTATCACACCAACGCATCTTGGCCTGCTGGCGGCTGGTGGTGTGGATGAAATACCATGTTATCCCGTGCCAAAGGTGGCGGTGGCAGCGACCGGGAGCGAGCTTGTCTGGCCGGGGGAGCCTGTTACTCCCGGCAAAATTGCTGCCAGCAATATGGTCACTGCAGCAGCAGAGTTGACCAGTCTTGGTATAACTGCTTCACTGGTGTTGTTGCGTGATGATTTAGAGGCCCTGGAAGATCATTTCCGCCATCTTGTCAGTGAGGTCGACGTCCTCATAACCTGTGGCGGAGTTCTTGATGGAGACAAGGATCTGACTCTGAAAGCGATGGAAGCAGTTGGCATGGAAAAAATTTTTCACAGGGTTCGGATAGGTCCGGGCAAAGGTGTCTGTGTGGGGCAGGTGGGCACAACCCTTGTTTTTAATCTGCCCGGCGGCCCCCCGTCAAATCATGTCGCTCTTCTGCTGATTGCCTTACCTGGAATACGGCGTCTTATGGGGTATCCCCACATCTTTCCGGCTAGGCGAAGTGTAACCGTGTCTGAAGATTATTTCGGCCAGACTGATTGGACGCAGCTGATCTATACCCGGCTTAGATATAAAAATGGAACCTTTCAGGCCCTGCCTTTAAAAAAGAAGGGCCGGCTCGGGGGCATGGCGGCGGCTCATGCTCTGCTGGAAATACCGGAAGGTCGCAAGAGGCTCTATAAAGATAAATCAGCTCATGCCTGGTGTTTTAGAGAAGTATGATAGACATCTTTTTTCTCTTCTTCTTGCAGAGGGATATTTTTTAATAAAGAGTGAAGATATGAACAAAAAAAACTATGAATAATCCAGTTACCCTGGTTCAGGATACGGTCGTTTTGACCCCGGAAGGTTCAAGCCAACGCCAGGAAAGCCTTGCCATAGAAGTTCCGTATACAGTTGCCTTGAATGATGAAGAGATTGGCGCTTCCATGGTTCTAGAGACCGCCCTTGAAGAATTTGGTGCTGGTTTCCTTTTTGGCCAGGGGTATGTCACCCGGATCGGTCAGGTGCGCGAAGTCCTGGTTTGCCCGGAGGGGCGGATCTCTGTTTATGCTGATGTCGACGAAAACATGAAACCAAAAGAGGTTATCATTACTTCAGGGTGCGGCGGCACGGGCAAGATTTCCAGGGAGATGCTGGAAGGGGCTTTTGACCCGCTGAGGGAGTATTCGATAACATTTGCCGAGATTAGGGATTTTATCAGGCAGGGCCTGCAGGCGTCACCTTTGGGGCGGGAGACACATTGCGTGCATGGCTGCGGTTTCTGGTCTGAAGGGAAATTACAGGCCTATTTTGAGGATGTCGGGCGGCATAATGCTGTAGATAAAATTATTGGCGCTATTTTATTGGGGAAATTTTCTGCTGCCGGAGCGATTTATACGACCGGTCGCCTGACATCAGATATGGTGCTTAAATGTGCCCGGATAGGCATACCGGTTGTCATGTCCAGAACTTCTCCTTCCTCACTTGGTCTGGCCATTGCCCGGCGTGCAGGAGTTACTCTTGCCGCTTACGCTCGCCCGGAAAGAGTCAATATCTTTCATGCTCCTGAACGGATAGTTTAAGCACACGACGGCGTTAAACAGGATAAATAAAAAATAAAAAATAAAAAGGCCCTGATCAGAACACTGTTCTGATCAGGGCCTTTTGGGGTGTAGTTACAATAACAGATTAAAGAACTGTAATTTTATGCAGTTCAACTCTTCTGTTTTTTGCTCTTCCTTCTCGTGTTGCATTGTCCGCAATGGGGTTGTCCTGTCCGTACCCCTTGGCAACTAACAGCTTTTCAGCAATACCCTGTTCAACAAGAAATGCCTTAACCGCCTTGGCCCGCCGTTCTGAAAGCTGTTTATTCAGATCAGGGTTACCAACGCTGTCTGTGTATCCAGCCACTTCAAACTGCTGGTTTGTTGCAGAATTCTTTAAAATAGAGGCGGCTGCCATCAGCGTTTTCTTTGCTGTCTCGGTCAGAGTTGCTGTTCCGGTTTTGAAGGTTACTCCATCAAGGACTATGGCATTGTTCTTGGCACAACCCATGGCGTTAACATCTGTTCCAGCAGGAGTATCCGGACAGAGATCCTTGTTGTCGGTTATTCCATCTTTATCGCTATCAGGCGCACATCCTTTACTGTCAACCGCAGTACCTTGAGGAGTATCAGGACAGGCATCTGCACTGTCGACCACGCCGTCTTTGTCTGTATCTGCATTCTTTTTAATCAGTTCGCTCTGTTTTGTCTTAATAGAATCAAGTTCTGCCTGAAGAGCTTTAATAATTTGCTGCTGGTCACTGATTTTTTGTTTATTTGCCTCAAGTTCTTTTGCCAGAGCCTCCGCGTCCTGCTTTGACTGAGTAAAACTTGCGGCGGCTGTGCTCAGCTGATCAATCTTTGCTGTTGCCTGGGAAATAGCGTTTTCCTTTTCAGTCAATTTGCTTTTCAGGGAATTGATCTGGTTTTCAAAAGCTGAAATTTTATCCGTTGTTTTTTCCTGGGACATCAGGGCCTGCATCGTTGCCGTTTCTTTCTCTTTCAAATTCCGGGTAACTTCGGCGAGTTGATTGTCTTTTTGTTGCAAAATGCTTTTTGCATTTGTCAGCTCAGATTCAAGAGCGGCTATTTTATTTTTCACGGCAGGAAGTTGAGCTGTTTCAGCTTGAAGAGCGGCAATCTGTGTTTCCAGAGCGGAAATTTTTTCACGGGCAGCAGCAAGGTCACCGCTGTTCTTCTGCAGTTCAGCAATTTGTGCTTCCAGGCCAGTAATTTTTTCCTGGGCAGCAGCGAGGTCACCACTTTTCTTCTGCAGTTCAGCAATCTGTGCTTCCAGACCAGTAATTTTTTCCTGGGCAGCAGCAAGGTCACCACTTTTCTTCTGCAGTTCAGCAATCTGTGCTTCCAGACCGGTGATTTTTTCCTGGGCAGCAGCGAGGTCACCACTTTTCTTTTGAAGTTCAGCAATCTGTGCTTCCAGACCAGTAATTTTTTCCTGGTCGGCACTTAATTGTTCTGCCTGAGTTTTTGCCTGATCAAGTTCTGTCTGCAGGGCAAGGATTTTTTCCTGGGCAAAACCAAGATCAGTTTTTACAGGCTCAAGTTCGGCAATTTGCGCTTCCAATGTAGCTATTTTTTCCTGTTCGGCAGTAAACTGTTCTGCTTTGGTACGTAAATCTGTAAGCTCTGCTTCCAGAGCAGTGATTTTTTCCTGGGCGGCCGTTAACTGATCAACAGCCGTCTGCTGCTCAGCTATGCGGGCTTCAAGTCCCTTAATCTGCTCTTGAGCGTCGGTGAGTTCCTGGGATTGTTCCTTCGTTTCTTCGAGTTGTGACTTCAGGGACAGAAAGTTCTGCTGGGTTGTTGTGAATTCCTGTTCTTTTTCTTGAAAGCCGGCGATTTGTGCGTCATACGCAGCAAATTTTTCCTGATCTGCTGCTATCGCCGCTGTTTGTTCCTGCAGAGTCTGTTGGGTCTTTTCAAGCTCCTGGGTTATTGCCAGTCGTTCAGCTTTTGCTTGATCAAGCTTGGCAAGAAGAGCTGCTTTTTCTGTTGTTACGGCTTCAAGTTGCGCCTGAAGCTCATCGACCTTTTTAATCTGATCAGCCAGTTTGGTTTTAAGATCTGTTACCTCAGTCTGGACGACTGTAAGAACTTCATCCTTGCCCGTAAGAGTTTGCTTGAGCTTTGATTCGTTTTCCTGGCTGGCGAGAACCTGGGCTTTTGTTTCTTCAAGCGCTGTTTGGGCTTCAGCCAGTTGCGCCTCCAGTGTCTTAATCTTTTCAGTGTCGGTTGTGATTTCTGTACGCAGGTTTTTTGCTTCGTTATCACGTACTGTTGCTGATTCTGTCAAACTGGCAACTTGCTGAACCAGTGCTTCACCGCTTGCTTTGGCATCTGCAAGTTCCTGCTCGGTAGTTTTGAGTTTTGTGAGCAGCTCGTCAATGCTGGCTTTTTGTTCAGTGATCTGTTTCTTTTGTTCTTCAAGTGTCTGTTGGGCAAGTTGTAACTGCTCAGCTTTTTGTGTGCTTTCAGCCAGCTCTGCCTGCAGGTTTTTTATTTCGTCAAGTCGTTGGTCAAGACGTTGCTGAAGAGTTACTATTTTTTGTTGGGAAGGGGCAAGTAAACGATCTTTTTCCTTGCCATAGCGCATCAGCGCATCAGCCTTGAGTTCAGATTTTTTTAATGCATCTTCAAGCAGGGTAATCTGTGAACTTGCTTCTGTTAAACGAGCCTGAAGTTCACCGATTTTTGTCAGCTGTTCCTGCAATTGAGCCTGGTTCTGATCAGCACTGGATGCAACTTTCTCTGCACTGAGCAAGGCAACGGCTTTCGCCTGTTCAGCCTGTTCTCCGACAGATTTTAACTGGGTTATGATCTCTTTAGCTTGGTCAAGGTCAGCTTGAGACTGTTCCAGTTGTTCAGAAAGTTTTGTAATTCTCTCATTGGCAGTTTCAAGTCCCTGGCTTTTCTCGGCGAGTTCATCACGTTCAGCATTAAGCTGCTTTATCAGTTCCTGAGCCTGCTGAAGTTGAGCCATCAGCTCTTTGTTCGTGTTTTCTTTGCCCTGAACGATACTGGTCAGTTTTTGTACCCGGTTGCCGAGTTCATTGCGAAGTTTGGCAACAGCTAAGTCTTCCTGTTGGGTAAGGGCGATAATATGAGCTTGTTTTTTGGCAAGTTCGTCCTGCAAATTCTTTATCTTTGCGTTCCGTTGTGCCACTTCTGTTTCAAGTTTTGTGGAAGTCGCCATTAATGTTTGAACCTGAGGAGATTTTTCCTTGGCGACAATCTGCCTTTCAGCAATAAGTTTTTTTCGGAGTTCTGCTGTTTCCTGCTTGGCAGCTGCAGTTTCCTTTTTGGCGGCTTCGGCTTCCAGCCTGACAGCTTCAATGTCCTGTTTGTAAGTTACAAGGCGTTGTTCAAGTTGGGATATTTCTCCATCAGAATGACTTACAACCCCCTGTTGATGACTTACTAAGGGGTGGCGGCTTTTTAAACTGCTGTAGTAGGCGGCAAGACTGATATAGAGCAGTATGCCTGCTGCAATAAGGATTAATGAGCGTTGTGTGAGCTTTGGTAGTTTGAATTTCATGACGCGCCTGTAGTTTTAATTGAGTTAGAGTTTAAAAAATTACACTGGATTACATTGGCTTCAGGATAAGGGTTGACAGGGGAGGCAGGGTGAGGGCAATGGTGTGACTCATGCCGTGGTATTGCTCATCAATACTGACTATTTCACCATTACTCACGTTACTGCCCCAGTATATTTCAAGATCACTGTTTATGAGTTCCCGGTAACCACCGGCACGCGGGACACCAATTTTATAATTCTCGCGGATCAGTGGTGTAAAATTACAGATTATAATCAGGAAGTCATCTGTTTTTTTTGCTTTCCGTATAAATGACAGTATGGAGTTGTCAGAATCGTTGGCATTGATCCAGGCAAAACCACTCCAGTCAAAGTCATTTTCATAAAGAGCTGATTCATTCTTGTAAACCATATTCAGATCTCGCGCAAATCTTTGAGCGCCCTTATGGTTCTCTGCGTGTAAGGCTTCCCATGAAAGACTTTGGTCGTGATCCCATTCCTGCCATTGACCAAACTCCGATCCCATAAAAAGCAGTTTCTTTCCTGAATAGCTCCACATAAATCCCAGATAAGCCCGAAGATTAGCAAATTTTTGCCATTCATCGCCAGCCATTTTATTAATTAATGAACCTTTTCCATGCACAACTTCATCATGGGAGATGGGCAGGACAAAATTTTCATGAAAGGCATAGAGCATGCCAAAGGTCATTTGGTTATGATGAAAACGCCGGTGAACCGGATCTTTACTCATATAGCTGAGTGTGTCGTGCATCCATCCCATGTTCCATTTGAGGCTGAAGCCAAGGCCGCCGATATATGTCGGGCGCGAGACCATGGGCCATGATGTTGATTCTTCGGCAATGGTCAGGATGCCGGGGAAAATTCCATGCACGACTTCGTTCATCCTGCGGAGAAACGCAATGGCATCAAGATTTTCCCGACCACCAAATTTGTTGGGTAACCATTGGCCGTCCTGGCGGGAATAATCAAGATAGAGCATTGAGGCAACAGCATCAACCCGTAAGCCGTCAATGTGATATTTATCCAGCCAGAACAAGGCATTGGATATTAAAAAAGAACGGACTTCATTCCGGCC
>JALXCX010000005.1 GCA_026990725.1 Desulfobulbaceae bacterium | reverse complement strand
ACGACCAGTGCTGTAGTAAATTCACTCATTTGTTGTACCCTCCACTGCGGCCCCGGCATCACAATCCTGTCGTTCCGGAGGTGCCGCACGAGAAAGATTGATTTCAGGAGACCATGTAAGCCAGGAATCATCCGCCTTTTCCGCCATAAGAAAATGGTCTCCATCCTGCGCGGGTTTACCCATGGCTTCACCCTCGGGGGTGGCCATGGCTACCCCTCCGGCAACCAGAGCCTCGATGGACTCTGCGTCAACGGAAAGACCGGAAAAAAGACTGCCGGTAACGTTGATACCGCTTGCGTGCCAGAAACGAGTGCCCCGGTGAACAACATTTTGGTATTCCGGCCTGATATTGATATGAATCCAGACGTTCTGGGCCGTGGGGCCGAGTTCGACGCCTGTGACTTTTCCTATGGGTATTTGCCGGTAATAGACAGGTCTGCTGATTTTTAGGGAACCAAGCCGGGAGGCTTCCAGAATAATGTGTAATCCCGCGGAGCCGCTTTGTACGGAAGGAGCCCTGTCCAGAACAATGAAATTTTTGGTTTGTTGACCGGGTCCGGGACGCAGATCAATATAGGATCCTGTAATTGCTGTTGCAAGATGTTTGATTCCTGACAGATCGATTTGTGGTTTGACAAGCCACAGGACAGAGTTACTTCTAAAAAGTTTTTCTGTGTTTTTCTGGACAACGGCCTGGGCAAATACTTTATCCTTTTCAGGGGCAAACCAGACTTTACTTAACGTACCTATGACAACACCCTGATATCGTATCTTTGTATGATTATTAATGCCGGTGCCACTCTTGAGCTGGAGAGTGAGAACCAGGGAATCAGCATGCAGGGCATTTTCAAAATTGGGGTACAGAGGGAACAGGTGGTCATTTTTTACCGGATTGCCATTTGTCGGAGTAAAAAAGGAAATACCTCCTGAAAGAAGAGATTCAAGCGATGCAAGCTCCAGTGAAATTCCCTGAAATGAGGCATCCAGGGCAACGGCTGAGGCGTTATAGAAACGGGATGATTCGTTGACCAGCCGGCTATATTTTTCATAAATGAGAATGGTACCCTCGATCTGTTGTTTTTTGCTGTCCAGCTGAAAACCAAGCACTTCCCCCACTGGTATTTTGTTAAAAAGAACCGGAGCCCCCTCACGAATTGGTGCCACTCCTGCAACGCTCAATTTGACGATCATGCCGGGGGGATGCATGGCCGGAACGTGTTTGACCGCATCGTTGTGGCTTACGTAGAGGGCAAATCGTTTTTTGTTGTCAGCTGGCGGCAGTGGCTTTGGTCTTCTGTCTGAGAGAGGAGTACCAAGGGCAATGCCACCGGCCAGTACGGAACGAAGAGAAGCCAGGTTGACCGAAAAATTAGATAAACTGCCATTAAGCTGTACACCGCTGGTATTCCAGAAAACAACATCCTGCCGGATAAGGTGGACATACTGGTCGTAGACAAGAATTTCTGTTTGTATCCTCTTTCCGTCTTCGGTAAGTTGAATACTTGTAATTTCACCAACTTTCAGCTGTTTATAGAGAACAGGGGCACCGCGGGTCAGTGATGAAGCGTCCCCGGAGAGTAGAAGAAATCGTTTACCCGGTCGCAGAAAAGGTTTTGGCATGGGCGAGGGATCAACAATAAAATGATCCTGGAAATCGCCATCTCCAACCTGAAATGTTATGAACGGGCCGGAAATCAGGGTGTCAATATTCTTTATTCCCTCAAGGGATACCTGGGGCCGGACGACCCAGAATTTCGTGTTTGAGTGAAGAATTTCCCCGGCTCTTGGGTCCAGCAGGATATTTGCTGTAACAGTATGAAATTTATCGTCATTAATGTCAAGTGAGCGGACGATACCAGCTTTAAGACCCCGGAACATCACCTTGGTTTTTCCGGCAACTATGCCGTCACCACTGGCAAGTTGCAGGGTCATGGGAATGCCATATTCGGCATCTTCAAAATCTTTATACAGATGAAACACAGTCCCGTCTTTAGCAGGTGGGCTGTCGGCCAGAGGTTGGGGCGTGGCACAGGCCAGGCCGCCGTAGATAAGTGAGGCCATGGAGGCAACATTGACTGATAATCCACTTTGCAGATTACCGGAAATGGACAAACCGCTTGCGTTCCAGAATCTTGTTCCCTTGCGGATGAGATGGCTGAATTGGGGCTGGATGAATATATCAATGGTCATTGTGCCATCATCCTCCAGCCTGTAATCGTCCACTATGCCGATTTTCAGGTTTTTACTGTAAATATGTGAGCGGCGTTGCAGAGAGTACAGGGCGTCACTACGTATTTTCAGATGAAGCCCGGGCAGATCACTTGTCACCGGAGGAGGCTCCTCAAGGCCGATAAAATCTCGACGGGCCACGGTTGATTTTCCCCGTCTGGTGGCGATGTAGGAACCGCTGAAAAGTGTTTGCAGACCACTTATTCTTCCGGCGGAAACAACAGGTTTGACAATCCAGAAAGCCGCGTCTTCCACCAGGCTCAGGCGGGTTTCTTTATCCATTTCAACCTGGACAATAACATTATCAAGGTCTGGATTAAAGAGCACGTCCGTGACCGTGCCAACAGGGATTCCCTTGTAAATAATTTTGGTTTTGCCCGGTGTGATTCCTTCTGCAGTTTTAAAATGAATTGTGATATTTATGCCCGCGTCCTGATAGCTTGAGTACAGCAGCCAGCCGCTGATGCACAGGGCGAGAAAGGGTAGAAACCAAATTGGTGAAAAGACTCGTCGTTTTCGAAGTTCTGGTTGTTCCATGGTTATTTCTTTTTTTAAGGTAAAGTTGGAGCCCCACGGGAAGAAACATGAGCTCCCACACGTGTGATCGCATCTGCTGCCGCCTCTGCCTGGTTGTCTGTGTCCCAGAGCAGGCGCAGGTCAAAGCTTATGGCGGCAAACATGGTACTGAGAACAACACCGGTAAAATACAGGGCTGCAGGAGCTGCATTAATAGTTGTGAAATAGCCAAACTGCACCAGGGCGCAGAGCAGGGCGATCACAAAAATATCCAGCATGGACCAGCGGCCTATAAATTCAATAAAGCGAAACATAAGGGATTTATGTTTCAACCAGCTGGTCCAGTGAAAATGAATGGAAAGCAAGATCAGGGTCATGCCTGTTATTTTAAACAAGGGGACCAGAATGGATGCTGTTAGGATGATAAGACCAATACCGTATGAGCCTTCCTGGAAAAAGAAAATGATACCGTCAAGTATGGTATTGGCAGTGGACTGGCCAAAGAATTCGACATTCATTATGGGGAGCAGGTTCGCCGGCAGCGTGAGAATGGAGGCGGTACAAATAAATGCCCATGTCCTGCTGATGCTAGCCCGTTTTCTCTGGTGCAAAATCTCGCCACAGCGGGGACAGAGAATGTGCCCTCTGCCCTGCGGGTTCAGAAAAGATGCGGGTAGTGTTTTATGGCAGGTATGACAGAGAACAAGTCCGGCCTCTTTCCCTGTTCGGGCAGAGATTGGCACGTTATACTCCTGCAGCCGGTGCCCTTTTTCCTTTCCTTCGAGCAATTTCCAGAACAGGGGTTTATCAACAGAGCTCTGGGCTGCAACTGTGATCATGACCAATCCGAGAAAACAAAAAAAGCCCGCATTAAAATTAATATCAGCGGTATGGTTCATCTTGATTATGGTGACAAAGACTCCGATGAGATATACATCTGTCATGGCCCATTCGCTCAGGTGCTGATACCAGCGCATAAAATCAGGCATCCAGCGTGCTTTTATGCCCAGAAAAAGCCCGGCACTGACCCAGAATAGCAGGGAAAGAGTCAGCAGGGGAAAGACAAAACCAGTGAGCAGGACAATCAACCCGACAAACGGCTGGCCCTGGGCAAACATGCTGAGGCTGGCTGAAAAAAGCGAACTGGAAGTGTCTGCTCCCAGCACATGCAGGGACATGAGCGGCAAAAAATTTGCCGGCAGAAAGAGCAGCATGCCACTTGCAGCTATGGCCAGAGAACGCTGTATGGAGTTGGGCTGCTCTCTGTGCAGACGGCGATGGCAGCGGGGGCAGATAACGGTATGACCGGGAGTTGGCTGGATCTCATGGAGCAGCAGGTCACAGCCCGGGCAGACGGTAAATTTATTTGTCTGATCAGTTATCTTTGTGGCTTGCAAAATTATTTTTCCTGCAGTTCCCGGCCGCGCCGGGGCTGTTTGTTCAGCAGAAGGAACTTTCTATCAATTGGCCAACTTCCCGGAGCCATTGCTGTCGTTGTTTCCGGGAGCTCACTATAACTATATTGAACATTTTTCGCTGGAAGTTCTGAACACCGCAGAGATCAAAAATGCAGTTTTTCCACAGGGTTTCCAGCGGATCTCCAAAGATTGTCAGCTCTCTTGTTGTTTCAGTATTGGATGTATTAAAAACAAGAGCGGTCTGTGCTTGTAACAACCCTTTGGGGATTCCTTCACCACTGTCGTTTTCCAGAAATTCGTAGGCCACACCCGGTCGAATGACTCTGTCGACCCATCCTTTTAAAATGGCAGGGGGCTGGCCCCACCAGTTGGGATGAATAATGATTATCCCGTCTGCGCGGGAGATCTCGCTGCAGTGTTGTTGTATCCGGGGAGGAAGAGCACTGTTTTTTCGGATTTCATCCGCAGGAAGGATCGGGTCAAAATGTTCCGCATACAGGTCATGAAAGAAGACTTCATGACCATGGTTTTTCAACGTGTCAATGGTGGCCGCAGCAATGGAGTGGTTGAAACTTGTTGGATCGGGATGAGCCAGTATAACAGATATTCTCATTGTCGGTATCAATGGGGATTTTGACCGGGTTGTTTTATGTTATCGGCCCTTGACTAAAATAATACACGATCCTAAGATAACAGATCATGTTGAAATAAACCAGTATGGCTGGACCAAATTGGCCGGCCGCAGAAAACCATGAAAACATCCGACCCCGGTATGGGGAACCATATCATCCTCAAAAAAAGTTCTTTCCGTAGATTCTGAAGAAAAAATAAATTTCCCAAAGCACTGATAAGAGAAAAACAGGTTGCCAACAGGTATTGAATTCTTGACAAACAGCCAGCATCTACCCATGATGGGTTATGCAACAGTCATCTTCCCCTTTCTCCCTGGCCAACGTCAGGCGGTTTATTGCCTTTCGGGCATTTTTTAATGCTCGTTTTTATTATCCTGTTTTTACGATTTTATTTCTTGATTACGGGTTGAGTATTGAGCAGTTTGCCCTGCTCAATACCGTCTGGGCTTTTACTATTGTTCTGGCAGAAGTTCCATCCGGCGCACTTGCAGACCTTATTGGCCGAAAGCGGTTGATGGTGACTACCAGCTGGCTGATGATCGTTGAAATGGCTCTGCTTTCCTTTGTTCCCCTTGGCAACAGCACCCTGATTTTTTCAGTTTTTTTCGTCAACCGGGTTCTGAGCGGGCTGGCAGAGGCCCTGGCCAGCGGCGCGGATGAGGCCATGGCCTATGATACCCTGGTGGCCCATGGAGATCCGGAAGACTGGCCCCGGGTCCTGGATATTCAGATGCGGGTACAGAATATTGCGTACATGCTCACCATGACGCTTGGAGCCATGGTCTATTCTCCTGATACCGTGAACAGCATATTGCATTGGCTTGGCCTGCAGATTACGTTGAATCAGCAGGTTACCATGCGTTTTCCTGTTTATCTGACCCTGGGACTTGGGATACTCTCCCTGCTGACCACACTTGGCATGCAGGATCCTGTGACCAGTCCGACTGATCGGGCAATGGAGGAAGGGGTATGGCAGAAAACAGTCAGTGTCACCCGCCAGACACTGGCCTCGGGCCGTTGGATTCTTCAAACACCCATGACCCTTGCAATAATACTTTTTGGCATGAGCTTTGACCATGTCCTGCGTATGTTGGTGACCATGACAAGCCAGTATTACCGACTCGTTGAGCTGCCTGAGGCAAGTTTTGGTCTGATTGGTTCCGGTGTTGCCCTGATTGGTTTGGTGGTTCCGCGTATTGCCCGGGAAATGGTTGAGCGTTTTCAACCGGCGAGTAATGTGGTATGGATAACAACGCTTGCCTTGGTCTCGTTATGGGGGCTGACCAGGTTTATTCCGTATTACGGGGTACTTCCCATGGTGCTTGTCTTTGTGACCATGATGATGACCTCATTTTTTACCAGTACCTACCTGAACAGGATTACCAGCTCAGACCAGAGAGCAACGGTTCTCAGTTTTAAGGGACTGGCGTTTAATGCGGCCTATGGAATAATTGGTATTCTCTATGCCGGGTTAATCATGAGGCTGCGTGGGGGCGTTTTAGAGACGCATCCTCTCTGGAGCCATTTACTGGTTGAAGATGAAGCCTTTCGTCAGTCAATGATCCGGTTTCCCTGGTACCTGACGGCTCTGCTGGTCGTGGTGAGTCTGGTGTGTTACAGTCATTTTCGCCTTGCCGATAAGCAGGTATCCGGGAAAAAACGAAGGAAAATATGAAAGAACAGTATGATGATAAGAGCGGGTATTGCCGGATGCTTGGGCATACACTGGGGTTTAACTACTGCCGGATCATGCGGGAAGGTCTGCCCTGTCATAACATTCTCAACTGCTGGTTTGAACGTTTTCCTGTTCAGGAATTTATCAGGGATAATTATTCAGAAGAGGAACAGCTGGCTATTTTTCAATCGCCAAAGAAAAAACTGGACACTTTGTCAGAGGTACTTAGCAGAGTACAGAAGGACAAAAAGAAGAAGCTGTAGTGCAGTTTATTATTTCACCCGATGACCATGACGTTCGACTAGATCGTTTTATCCGGAAACAATATAAGGAAATTCCTTTAACCGGGATTTTTCGTTTTATCCGCAAAGGGGTGGTTCGGGTCAACGGGAAGAAAAAAAAAGCGAACTACCGGCTTCAGGCAAATGATGTCGTGTGGGTCAAAATTGCAGAGCGGCCCGCAAAAGAAAAAGAGTTTATTGTTCTCTCTGCCGCACAAAAAAAGGAAATGGCAGCCTCCGTGGTGTTTGAAAATGAGAATATTGTCCTCTGCAACAAATCTCCGGGACTGGCCATGCATGAGGGCAGCGGCCATGAATACGGATTCGTGGAGATGATGCAGTCCTTCAGCAGGAACCCTCGCTTTACTTTTGTCAACAGGATAGATAAGGCAACAGCGGGTCTGGTTATTGGTGCTAAAAACAGGAAAGCAGCAAGGGATTTGTCTGCTTTGCAGCAGCAGAGTGCAATTGACAAATATTATTACCTCATGGTTCACGGACTGGTTCAGGATGCAACATTTACCGTTTCCTCTTTTTTAAAAAAAGAGGAAACCCGGGTGGAGGAATATTCTGTTTCCGGGGATGGTGCCAAAGCGGCTGTGAGTGAGTTTTCAGTTATCAAAAGGGATGAAAAAAAGAAGACGACACTTCTTGAGGCACGCCTGGTCACCGGGAGAACACATCAGCTGCGGGTGCAGCTTGCCAACCGTCATCATCCGATTATCGGAGACATGAAATACGGCACCAGAAGAGCAGAAAAGATGCTTCTTTTTTCCGGCAGGGTTCGTATAAAGGCGTATAATCTGGATGTGCGTTTGCCGTTGCCGGAGTATTTTTATGATTGAGTTTGGTTTTTTGTAACTATTCAGCTATCAGCACAATGGTGGTATAATCTGTTGGCCTGTAACTGTTCAGATGTGCTCCAGAATGCGGTAAGCAGGCCAACGAACTATAGCCAGTCTATGTGAGGCGGCCTGATCGCCGCATTATGGGGTGCCGCTGAACATTTACGGTTTTTTAAGACAAAAATAGTGGATTTCTTATGACGATTTTTCAGGCAATAGTCCTTGGTATTGTGCAGGGACTGACAGAATTTATTCCGGTATCAAGTTCAGGCCATCTGGTACTTGTCCCCCATTTTCTGGGTTGGGAGTTTACCCAGGCCCAGGCTTTTATTTTCGATGTGCTGGTACAGTGGGGCACATTGCTGGCCGTGTTCATCTATTTCTGGAATGATCTCAAGGTAATTGTTCTGGCCGTTTTCCGGGCCCTTGCTAAGGGGAAACCGTTTGCAGATCCTGATGCGAAAATGGGCTGGTTTCTTGTTTTGGCCACAATTCCAGCAGTCGTAGCCGGTTTGAGTTGTAAGGACCTGATAGAAGAGGCCTTTGCCAGCCCGAAGATGACAGGAATCTTTTTGCTTGTCACGGCGGCACTGTTAATTATTGCAGAAAAAATCGGTCGGCGTGACCGGACAACTGATGATATTACCTGGCTGGACAGCTTTTGGATAGGCTGCTCACAGGTTCTGGCTCTGTTACCCGGTGTCTCACGATCAGGATCAACCATTGCCGGAGGCATGACCCGGCATCTTGACCGGCCCTCTGCTGCCCGTTTTTCTTTTCTCATGTCGGTTCCGGTAATGCTTGGCGCCGGGGTGCTTGCCTTTAAAGATCTGGCAGACCTCCCTGCTGCCGGAGATTTTTTCGTGCCCCTGCTGGCCGGTTTTTTTGCGGCTCTCATCTCCGGCTACATTGCCATTCGCTGGTTAATTTCTTTTTTGAGTAAACATTCACTTTATGGTTTTGCCCTGTACTGCACCGTGCTGGGTTTGATTGTTCTCTGCACAGGTTGATTTTGGTTTATCCAGGGTCTCTGTCCTTTTGCGCGTAAAACATTTATTGTCCCGCCTGCTCGGGGCGGGGCCGTTTATTTTAGTCTGAGGACGCGTATCAATCTACCTGTGATC
Source organism: Desulfobulbaceae bacterium (assembly GCA_026990725.1). Lineage (GTDB taxonomy): Bacteria > Desulfobacterota > Desulfobulbia > Desulfobulbales > Desulfobulbaceae > Desulfobulbus_C. The sequence continues at coordinate 598 of JALXCX010000005.1, read as the reverse complement.
TTTTAATAAAGACCTATGTTCGGTGACTTCTACTGTTTAATAAAGGTTGACTAAAAAGCTTTACTAGATAATAGTGATTCATGCATCCCTGCAAATCCTCCATTTGGCAGGTTTTGTCTTGTCTCTTTTTTCTTTTCATCCTCTCTTTGTCCCGGCCTTGTTTTGGCGGGGACAGCGCCACTGTCCTGTCTCCTCACCATTCTGATTCGTCCCTGTCCGAAAAGCGATTATCTCACGATGCTATAAAAAATGGACTGATCGGTCGGAATCCTTCCCGGAGAATACAATTAACAGCTGCAGATCGGGCATGGCTGGATTCGCTCGATCCGATCCGGTTGGGCGTTGACGGTCATTTAGCACCCCTTGAGTTTATTGATGATAATAAGCGATACAGCGGTATGTCTTCGGCGTATATGGGGTATTTTTTTAAGCAGCTGGGCCTGCACATGGCTCCGGTTGAACGTATGAACTGGTCAGAGGTCATGGAGCGAATTCGCAACAAGCAGGTTGATCTTATCCCGATGATCGTTGCGACTCCCTCCCGCCGCAAGTATTTAAATTTTTCTCAACCATATATCAATTTTCCCCAGGCGATTTT
>JALXCX010000004.1:2373-2811 GCA_026990725.1 Desulfobulbaceae bacterium | reverse complement strand
CCTCCACCGCCACCTCCGCCACCATCACCATAGGCCAGGGTGGGTGAGAAAAAACAGGTTGTATGCTGCAGAGGGAAATTACCCCAAAAGAAGATGGTTATCAAAACAAGGAAAAATATACATCGTCTGTGCACAAGACAGGTCATGTGATAATACCTTAAGCAGAATAAATGATGGCTTGTTATTAAAAAAATAGCGCGGAAACAGTCTCCGGGCAAGTGATTCGGCATATGCTTCAGGTATATTTATAAAATTTATAAAAAAACGGTTTAGACCAATCAACATGTAGGGCCTGAAGCTGCCGGAGAACCGCGCCAGTAGCTGTTTTGGGCAAGGGTCTCTCCCTTCATTACCAGTGACATTGCCTCAAGGGTAACATTATCTTCCAGCACGGCATCATATAATATAACTGCTCTTGGCCCTATTGAGCATCTGTTT
>JALXCX010000004.1:0-2363 GCA_026990725.1 Desulfobulbaceae bacterium | reverse complement strand
CCACATGGGCCTGACCCGGGGCCGATAGCTGCCAATCAGTATCTTTTTACATCCTGCCACGCATAGAGTGAGCAGCAACGCTGTTATCAGCGCTACAGGTGCCAGCAAGAGAGCAGTTACGAGAACACCGTGTGCGGCAAGCAGGTGCAGGCCCATGTACAGGAGTAAAAGCGTGGCCAGGGTCACTAGTGTTGTGGGGCCCGTTACTCTGAAATATTCATGGAACAGTCTTCCTGCGTATAAGCCAATGGTCGGTTTGAAGGTACGGTGTTCCGGGAAGTGTTTACTGGGTTCACGTTCCGGCAGAAGGATTGGCGGTGAACCAAGCCAGGTGGTATCATGAGGTACATCCTTTCCGGGTACTGTAGAAAGAACGCCGATGAGCGAATTGTCGGCCACATTGGTGTTTCCGGGAATAAAGGCAGCATTGCCGATAAATGATCGTTTCCCGATACGTACTGGTGCTACAGAAAAGCGGCCATGGGCGATACGGGCCGGTCCGATGTGAGCGATATCAGCTACAAAGGATTCATCATCAATTTCAAGCAGGTTTGGGGTGATGTGTGAAATTGTTGAAATTTCTGCCATGTTACCGATTTTAGCACCCATTTGTCGTAAAAATGGAGCAAGGTAGAGTGTGGCATATAAAGAATTTGTCAACCCGAGACTCAGCTCCATCAGCCGGTCGACACAGAATTTTTGCAGGTACTGCCGGGATGACAGGCTATACATTCCAGGCTGTATGTGAGGCCGTAATAATTTGTTCAGACCTATAATGAACAGATGGAGAAACAGGATAAAGGCCACTGCTGCCAGGGGGGCTGCTGCAAACATGAATGGCCATGTAACCCTGTATGTTAGTAACAGAAAAATAACGGGAAATGAAGCAGCATACGGGATAAGCGGCAGGATCAGTATGGCTGGAAGAAAACGCAGCCAGGGCAGGCGCGTCTCTTTTGGGAATGTCGTGTTTTCTGCTCCGGTTGGAGTTTCCGCACGGCTGTTTTTTTCCAGACAGGCAGGTGATCCTGCCCAGCATTCATTTTGTGGCACAGTGCAGCCTCTGCCGAGCAGGGATTGATCCCCGAGAATACTGTTTTTGTTCATTGCTGAACCGGGCATGAGAACAGTGTTGGAACCCACCACGCATTCTTTCTCCAAGACAACAGGTTGAATATGTAATTGGTTCTCTTCTGCGCAATATCCAAACAGGTGGCTTCCCGTGTTGATAGAGCAGCCATCGGCCAGGGTAATCATTTCCGGCAGGTGGAGGAAAGAGGAGTCAATAATGACGTTTTTTCCTGTTTGAGCTCCGAGCAGTCGGTAATAAGCTGCCAGTAGAGATGTGCCGCTGAACAGGGCCAGAGGGGCCATGCTGAGCAATTTGTCCATGATCCAGAAACGAAGAAAGAAAAACCCCCAGAGCGGATACGTGCCGGGAGCAATGTCTTTAAATAAAATATATCGGTAGAGGACAGGGCCGGTCAGGGTTAGCCCCAGCGTGGCAAGAACGCCTATGCATCCAATGCCGGCCAGCAGCAGGTAGTCAGGTGCGTTCCAGTTGATACTGTGAGAAAGCCAGTTCAGCGTATACAGGGAAGGTAGAGCGTAGATCATGGCAATCAGGAGAAGCGTAGTCAACTGTAATAGCCCGCAACCCCATACTCTGGCGTTGGAATAGACAGGAAAAGTTTTATCTTTAGTCTTTTCTTTCGATTGGGGCTGTTGCTTACAATCTGCCACATGCCTGCCCAGCTTTCTGATGGTGGGGTGCTTGTACAGATCGGCCAGGGAAAGCGTTGCCATGTCCTGTTCACGGCGAAGACTTGAGACCAGCCGGGCCATGAGCAGGGAATGTGCGCCCAGGTCATTGAAAAAATCATCGGTTACCGAAATCTGTTGCTGACCAAGCAGGTCGCATAAAGTGTCCGCAATGCGTTGTTCAGTTGGCCCTTTCGGGGCAATAAAATGACTTTGATCCGCAGTCCCGCGGCTGGTGACCGGCCTGGGCAGACTGTTGCGGTCTGTCTTGCCGTTGGCCAGCAGGGGCAGAGCATTGATCTGTTCGATAAAGGCCGGGATCATATAGGAAGGCACCCGGTTGGTCAGGCGCCTGCGGATGCGTTCTTTGTCCAGGCCTGAGGAATTCTTTTTTAGCTCACAGTAGGCAACAAGTTCCTGGCTGTCTGTGTTGATCCAGTACGGAGCAACAGCAACTTTTTGTACTTCCGGTGATTCAAGGATGATTGATTCAATTTCTGTTAATTCAATGCGGTATCCCCGGATTTTGACCTGGCTGTCGATTCTGCCTAGATATTCAATTTCGCCGTCTTGACGAAGACGGCCAAGGTCGCCTGTCCGGT
>JALXCX010000003.1 GCA_026990725.1 Desulfobulbaceae bacterium | reverse complement strand
CCCGAAAGGCCCTGAACGTCAGGATCATCTGCTCATGGGGCAGGTATGTAAACCGATCTTCATGATTAGGACTCTCTACGACAACTTCATGGGCTCCCAGTCCATTCATGCGGTCATACAGGCCTTCGCCCTGCTTATCAATTTCCCCTTCAATAACAAGAGCGGGAAACTTATTTGGCACAACCCTGAGCTGCCAGCCCGAAGAATTTGCCGGTCTGTCAGCTGGACGTCCATAGACAAGCACTTCGTCGGGGGTTGTTTTTTCATTCTCAGGGCAGAGGGGACAGAATCCTCCCCTTGTCTCCGGAGGTTCAACAACAAAGTCCGTTGGTCGTTTACTGCGTTCTTTGGCAATAATAATCCAACGACCAAGAATCGGATCCTTGCGTAATTCAGGCATTCCAGTCAGTTCCCCTGAGCTTTTTCCACTTGCTCCTGTTTGGTTTTACAGTTAATGCAAAACTTGGCCACCGGTCTTGCCTCAAGACGCTTGATGCGAATCTTTTCACCGCAATCATCACAGATTCCGTATTCACCATTTTCTATCCGGCCTATCGCTTCATCAATTTTGTCAAGCAGCTTTCGTTCCCGGCTCCGCAGGCGAAGTTCGAAGCTGCGGTCCGATTCCACAGTGGCCCGATCATTGGGATCTGGTATGTTTTCGTTCTGGCTGGTCATATCATTGAGCGTCTGCTCAACATCGGCGATAATATCAACCTTCATCTGCTCAAGCTGCTCTTTAAATTTCTGTAGTTGATCGCTGTCCATAATGTACTCTCCGGCCATGGGCTCTCAAACCGGTTCTTAGTTTGATTACGTTCAATAAATTATTTTTTTTACATCAACCAGCATGGCTGGAGCAAATTGGCCAGCCACACCAAACAATGAAAGCTCGCAGGCCTCAGCACGATAAGGCAGAAGGCTGCCGACTTTCAGATAAATAATTAACAAAAACAGCCAACGCCTTCTTAGATCAGACAGATACCCTTCACAGAATACCTGAGGTCATAAAAAATACATTGGCCCGATAGACTAAAATGGATTTACCACAAAGTTGACCAGTGAGGAAGATGTTTTTGTTTTTACCTTGCATGGCAGGCAGTTTACCCAATTACTCCTTCCTGACAAAATCACCGCTTTTACCACCACTTTTTCTGACCAGACAAATCTCAGAGATCACCATTGCTTTATCAACAGCTTTACACATATCATAAATAGTAAGCGCTGCAACAGAAACAGCTGTTAACGCCTCCATCTCGACTCCGGTTCGACCAGTAATTCCGACAGTCGCTTCTATGGAGATAGCATACTCTTCATCAAGAAATGAAAAGGCCACATCCGCCTTGGTTATCGCCAAAGGATGACAGAGAGGGACGAGAGAGTCTACCTTTTTCGCCGCCAAAATACCTGCAATTCTGGCAACCCCCAGCACGTCCCCCTTTTTCATGGTCCCTGCCTTCACCATTTCATAGGCTTCAGAGATCATGGAAATACGCCCCGTTGCGGTGGCCACACGGGCAGTTTCTTTTTTTTCACTGACATCTACCATCCGGGCATTACCGGCGTCATCAAAATGTGTAAATTCTTTCTTCATAAAGATTCAGAGGAAATATTCTGTCTGCCAAGAGCTTCGACCGACTACGCTTTTTCCTTATCTTTTTCTTTTTTAATTTTTGAAAAATGACCATGAAACAATTTGGTAAAGAACCCTTCTTCAGGATTCTTGCAGAGACCATCAAATTCTTTGAGCAATTCTTTTTGTTTCTTGGTCAACTTTGTTGGAGTCTGAACCTGCACTTCAACAACCATATCCCCACGGCCACGGCCACGAAGACTTGGCACTCCCTGGCCACGCAGGGTGAAGCGTTTAGCAGATTGGGTACCAGCAGGAATTTTCAGAGAAGAAGAGCCGTCAATGGTCGGCACTTCGACCTCACACCCCAAGGCTGCTTTCACCATTGGCAAGGGAAAACGAAGGAAAATCGTCTGCTCCTCTCGAAGAAAAAATTCATGCTCCTGAACATGAATCACTACGTATAAATCACCGGCAGGACCACCACGTCTTCCCCCCTCCCCTTCACCGGAAAGTCGCATTCGAGATCCCATATCAACGCCGGCAGGAATTTTTAATTTCACAGTCTTCTGGCGACTGATCAACCCCTCACCCTGGCAATCAGCGCATGGCTCCTTAACGATCTGGCCAGATCCATGACATTGAGGACATGTTGAACTTACCTGGAAAAATCCCTGGGAACGAATAACCTGACCACGACCGTTACACGATGGGCACGTCTGCGGCTTATGGCCAGGTCTTGCCCCGGAGCCTTCACAGGTCCAACAGGTTTCACGTTTGGTTATTTTTACCTCTTTTTCAACTCCATGTACCGCTTCCATAAAGGAGATTTCCAGATCATAGCGAAGATCATCACCCTGGGCCGGAGCATTAGGATCTCTTCTGCGGGAGTGTCCGCCAAAACCGAACAGATCTCCAAACATCTCATTTATATTTGAAAAAATATCCCCGGAGTTGCCCGGACCGGAATAGCCGGTATTCTTTAAACCCTCATGACCGTATGTGTCGTAAATCTGACGTTTTTTCTGGTCACTGAGGACTTCATATGCCTCTGCAGCCTCTTTAAAGCAGGCTTCCGCCTCTGCATCACCAGGATTACGATCCGGATGATACTTCATCGCCAGTTTACGGTATGATTTTTTAATAACATCGCCGTTGGCGTCTCGAGAAACCTGAAGAATCTCGTAATAACATTTACTGCTCGTCATGTTCCCTGATACCCGATCTAGATCTGTTCC
>JALXCX010000002.1 GCA_026990725.1 Desulfobulbaceae bacterium | reverse complement strand
TCGGCATGGTCGGTTTGACAAAGGTTCTTTTGGAACTGCACCACGGAAAAAATAGTGGCGCTCAACAACTGTTTGCTTCCCATCCAATGAGTTCGGAGCGGTATCAGTTTGCCAGACAGCAGGCAAATGGAAGATACCGGCAAATGCTGAACAATGCCGTAAACCGGGAAAGGTTTATGGACATGACATCAGACTTGCGCAAATTCAAAGGGACAATTAAAGCCTTGCAGGATGGTTCAAAAGCAATGGTACAAAAAAAATATGGCGAGGCGCAGGAGGCTTACAGCAGAGCCCTGCGCATGGCCCCCCGTGATTATGCCGCTCTTGTCACCATGGCAAAGTTTGAATTAAGCCGGAAAAGGCCTGCAAAAGCCATAGGATATGCAGAAAGAGCTGTGCGGGTTTATCCTTCCGAGGCACAGGCGCATTTTGTGGCAAGCTTTGCAGATATTAGGATTGGCAGGTACAGCAAGGCCATTCATCAACTGGATCAATACAATACGCTTTTGCCCGGTAATCCGGAAGTACAATATTACAAAGGGCTGAGCCTGGAAAAAATGCAGAAGAGGCAGGAATCTGCGCAACAGTATTCCATGTATTTGCGTAAAGTCAGAAAAGGTAAACATGCCCAATATGCGTACTCTCGTCTTAAAAGCTGGGGATATATTCGTCGGTAGGTCTGGCTATATTTTTCGTGTTGCCTGATTATCACGGGTGAACAACAGTTCTTTTGCTGGCAGGGTTCACGCCTCCGGAACTTGGTCAATTCCTGCCAGTTGATTACCTCATCCTTTGGAAGAATAGTAGTGCTGCGGTTGGTCGTTTTTTAACGGGCAGTGGCCATAAATGCCGGCAGTGAAAATATTCGAACAGCCGTATTTGTCATTCTCTCATGGAATAAGCACAACATTCTTTGGAGCATGTCAGACGTACGGGTAGATGAATGTCCTTGGGCGTTTTTTTTATTCCCGGTATCGTATATGAAGCCTGTGTCCTTGGCAACCTTCACAAAATTATTGATTGCAAAAAAAAGATTATTTTGGCTTAGATTTAAAGCTGTTATTCTTCGTCTATTTCCAGAGGGTCATTTTTTGTAATTCAAAAAGTTTGGACAAATCATTTCTCTGCCAGGCCTCATCCCCACCCGGTATCATTCTATTCTCGCTATACTTCACCACAAACGGATAATAACTATCTCTTCCTCTTTGTTGCAAAAAGATTGCAGCGCTTCTTGTACCCATGCCCAATTGTTCAAGCAAGATATAGCCCCATTAGGACTGATTCTCCACGCTCATTTCTGAATGGACCAAAATATTATTAAATTTTAGATGGAATAACTTATCGTTTTTTTCGTTCTCTCAGGTAAAGGCACATTTTATAACATATCACAATAAAATTAACCTGAGATATAGGAGAAACATGATGCAAGCTGTCATTCTTGCTGCAGGTTGTGGGTCACGACTGAGGAAATACAACAAAGGAAAGCCAAAGGCATTGATTGAATTTGGTAAAGCACGTCTTATTGAATATCAAATATCTATACTTCGATATCTAGGCATAGAAAATATATGTATAGTCATTGGATATGAAGGTGACAATATTCAATCTGTAGTAGGTGATCAATGTTATTATGTAAAAAACAAGGACTATGCTGGTACAAATAGTCTTTACTCATTGTGGTTGACTCGTAATTGGGTCAAAGATGATCTTATTATCATCAACAGTGACGTGCTCGCCCATCCGAATATTTTTTGGCATCTTTTAATTACACCGGGAAACGCACTGTTATACGATTCAAGTTCCGGTCTTGATGATGAGAGCATGAAGATAGAACTTACAGGAAACAAGTTACGTCATATCAGTAAATCGTTTTCGGTAATAGAGGAACCAAAAGGAGAAAGCTTAGGTATCCTCAAATTTCAGAAATCGGATATAAAATCTCTTTTCAACGAGGCTGAACTAGCCCTGGCAACAGGAGGACTAGATCAATGGGCACCAGCAGCCTTTGAAAGATTCAGCCGCAAAAAGAACATTACCTGCATTGATGTAAATGGGTTTCCCTGGGTTGAAATCGATTATGCCGAAGACCTGTTTGACGCAATGGAAAGTGTTTGGCCGAAAATAAAGAAAGCCATTCATTCACCACCCTATAATCAGGCCTTTGAAATGCCCGTGCTCGCCCATTCGGAACAGGCTTGAGGAGGCAATCATGTCATATCTCGATGATTCAATTTATCATGCAATTCAGCAGACAAGGATACCGGAAGTGGTGAAGGATGTAATTTCAACCGCCTGGAATCAATGGTCCAATTGGGTGCGTATAGTCAACATAAGACCGGATATAACTCATTACCGACCATTTAAGGGTGGAAGAGTAACGCTCAAGGCGTGTGCTATCCAAAAAGATACAGGAGAATTGTTGCGGGAAATCCATTTGTTTCTCCAGATCTATCCTGACAGGAGAGATGCCGTTGCCAGGATTGAAAAAGAAGCCTCCAGGTATTATGTACCTCCCCCGCTTTATATTCCTGAACTACAGGCTGTACTCTGGACAGCACCTAACATCCCTCGATTACGGAAGCTCAAGGAACTGTTGAAGCATGAAAATTTTCGTCATCTGCTCTTACCTGATGCAGAAGATGATCCGGACCAGTTTTGTCAACAGCCCCCAAAACTCTTACGCCTTGTGCCAAGGAAACGGGCCATTCTAACCTGGGATGATCCTCGCCATCACGCTCATTACTTTGTGAAGCTGTTCAACAAGACGGATGTGACCCAAGCTGCACACAATTTTCAACAAATTATGCAGGTTTCAAAGCAGGAAA
>JALXCX010000001.1 GCA_026990725.1 Desulfobulbaceae bacterium | reverse complement strand
CATTGGCTCTCACAGCAGGCTTGTTCTGCAGCGTGTTTCTTCTCTCTTCTTGCTCCAGCATGTCCTCTGCTCCGGTTGTCAAAGACCAGGCGCCCGCATTTGCAACAAATTGTCTGGCAGTTTTGCCAGCAACAAGTTCTGTTCAATTTGATGAATCTGTTCCCCCGGCCGAGAAGGAACAGCTTGAGGATGGCGTTTTGGTCCTGGACAGGATTTTAGGAAAGTATTTCATCAGCAGATCCGATGTCAGACTTGTCAGTGACGGGCAAATTTCAGGTATGGACAAGGATCTCCCGGCGAAACCTTTGGCCAGAGCCCGGGTTATTGCTGATCGGTTGAGTTGTAATGCCGTGCTTGAGACAACTCTGCGTCGCTATAAAGACCGGGAGGGCGGACAGTATACGGCCCAGAATCCGGCCTCTGTGGCCTTTGAATATCGTTTGATTGCCATCCCGGAAGGTACGGTTCTCTGCCGTGGGGCTTTTGATGAAACTCAACAGTCGCTGATGGAAAACCTGCTCAGTTTTCATTCTGCCCGTGAAAGAGGGTTTTCCTGGATTACTTCGGAGCAGTTGATGAAAGAAGGTGTGCGTGACCGCTTCAAAGAGTGTTCGTATCTTGCCCCGAAAAAATAATTCTGGTCGCCTGAAAGGTTTTTTGTTTTACTGTTTTATCTGCGGGTTTGTATTTTTTCCGGCAGGAAACCCGGAATACTCTATTTTGTGTGACTGATTTGCTCAACCCTGTAGAGAATCGGCTGATCGGCCGAGCCATGCACGACTACAGCATGCTGGCCGATGGAGACCGGGTACTTGTCGCGGTGTCTGGAGGGGTTGATTCACTTGTTCTTGCCAGGGTGCTCGTTTCCTGGAGAAAAAAAGCTCCGATAGAGTTTGCAGTTCAGGCTATTCATCTTGATATGCGGCCCGGACAAAATGGTCCGGGTGAGACTGCCTGTCGCATTGTTCAACAGCTGGATAAAGCCGGGCTGTCCTGTCATGTGCTGCCGGCCAGGCACCCTATGCCGTCATCTGATGATGCGCCCAAATCTTCAACAAAAGATGTCTGTTTTACCTGCGCCAGAAATCGTCGAAATCAGCTTTTTGAGTTTGCAGGAAACAATCAATACAACACTCTTGCTCTGGGGCACCATTGTGACGATATTGTTGAAACTTTTTTTTTAAATCTGACCTGTGCCGGAAATATAAGCACCATGCGCCCGCGGCAGGATCTTTTTTCCGGGGGTCTGTCTCTGATAAGACCCCTTGCCTACCTTCGTAAAAATGAAATAACCACTCTTGGCCAAAGGATGGGCCTGCAGTCTGCTCCTGCTGATTGTCCATTGGCAGGGAACACCAGACGGCAGGATGTTCGGGAAATGCTTGAATTAATTTATGATCGAATCCCCGGCAGTCGTTCCCAGATCTTTGCGGCCCTTGGCAATGTCCGGCAGGATTATTTGCTTCAGCCCACAGGAAAAAAGAATGCAAACAAATCTTGATTGCCTGATCTGCTTCATGCGTCAGGCCCGTTCAACCGGGATGCTGGCAACAAATAATGAACAAATACGCCGGCAAATAATTAACAGGGCCGGGCAGTATCTGGCCAAGGTCCAGCCGGAACTTTCGCCCCCGGAAAATGCTGTTGGTTTGTACAGGATGATGGCTGATGTTTTACAGGTTGCTGATCCGTTTGCCGAGGTGAAGGAACAAAGCAATTTGTTCGCACTGCGTATGAAGTCAGAGCTGGAGAAACAGATCGTTGCTGCCGGCGATCCTCTCCGAGCTGCGATCCGGATAGCTATTGGAGGAAATATTATTGATTATGCAGCCCAGCATGTCTTTAATATTGAGCAAACCATGCAGGCCTGTCTCACCAGAAAATTTGTTCTTGATGATTACTCCAGTTTACAAAAAAACATAGAGGCTGCCCGGGGCGGGGCCGATGTCCTTTATCTTTGTGATAACTGTGGAGAAATTGTTTTTGACACCTTGCTTATTAAGCAGCTCAAGAGGCATGGCTGCCGCATTACCGCCGCAGTACGGAGTGTGCCAATTATAAATGATGCCACCATGGCAGACGCCCGGGCCGTCGGGCTGGACAAGATCTGTCCGGTCATAACCAATGGAACAGGTTGTCCGGGTACTCCTCTTGGTCACTGTAGTCGCGAGTTTCAGGACTGTTTTACTCAGGCAGATTGTATTATAAGTAAGGGGATGGGGAATTTTGAAACACTTTCTGAAGTACAGGAGAATATTTTTTTTCTTTTTACCGTAAAATGCTCCGAAGTAGCCCGACACGTGACAAGGTTGAAACACCTGCCCAAGGGGCAGCTCAAAGGTGAAGGAGAGATGGTTCTCATGCAGCAGTCATTTTGAATCGTCTCAGGGGAATTCACAGGAATTTTACAAAGTTACATTGATCATGAAACCAACAGTTAAAGAGTTACTTAGAGTTGCCCCCAGGTCTCAAGTTGTTGAGGTACAGGGATGGGTCCGGACGCATCGGGATTCCGGCAATCTTTGCTTTATAGAAATAACAGACGGTTCCTGTCTTGCCGGGATTCAGGTTGTGGCAGAGTCAAATTTAGAGAATTACGAATCTGATGTCAGGCATCTTTCAACCGGTTCCAGTGTTTTTATTGTTGGTGCATTCGTCAAATCCCCGGCCAAGGGCCAGGAGGTTGAGGTGCAGGCTACAGAAATAACAGTTATTGGAGGCGCTGATCCTGCAACCTATCCCCTGCAGAAGAAAAGGCACAGTTTTGAGTTTCTTCGCTCCATCAGTCATCTCCGCTCGCGAACAAATGCTTTGGGCGCTGTTGCCCGGATACGCTCGGAACTTAA